>JAQCMX010000059.1 GCA_028274885.1 Haloarculaceae archaeon | reverse complement strand
ACGGACTGAAAGACAGACTGGTGATCACTATGGAAGACACGATTGTTCAAGAACTGGCTTCGCACGGAACCGCTAGCTGGTTGCTCACCAGTGGGTTGCTTAGTATTGGGCTCGTTGCGCTACTCGTGGCATTGCTACAGACCAACAACCCGTGGATTTACGTAGCCATCATTGCCATCGAGTTTAGAGAAATAATCAACAGGCACCGTCTGTCGGACCCGGACGAGTCGGCTCCCTCGTGGTGGCCCTGGGCCAAAAAAAGCGAGTAAGACGGCACTCGGTACATCGGGGCAGACCTGACAGCGTCGTGGTACATCAACACGATGTGCTTTCGATACAAGATCGAAGCGGCTGAGCAGACCTCCTGTGCAACTGACTTATGAGTGGTTCTATGACACGCTGCAGAATGCATTCTCGTTGAGAACTGTCGCCGACAACAGCACGAACCTCCGGCCCCGGTCCCAGACGGTGTGGGCCAGATACCGTTCGGGGTTCATCGGCTTGATTGTCACCGCTGTTCTCTCCCCATCGGGCTGGTCGACGACCCACGTGGTCGGGGTCTCATAGTGATTAGTGCGAGCCTGTACTGCCACGCTGGAAGAAGATATCGGGGACACGCTGTGAGATGTCAATCTCCGGGATGGGAGCACAAAATAACCGCACTAATTACTATCAGAATCGCGGTACTCCCCGAGAAGCCATCCGAGACCCGAGCGCAACTCCGTGAGCTGGTCTCGCTTTGTGACCTCTTCGGTGGTTCAGTTCCGTACTGTCCCGAAGCGATTCGAGCCCGCGGTCACAGATCGTTTGCAGGTACTCGGTTGCGTCGTCGAGGTCTGCAATCGACCGATCCGAAGAGTACGGACAGCGGTGTTTGACCTGACAGTTGTACCAGCGTGTGCCCCTAATTAAGTCTCCGGATCACTCACTGTGGGCCGACCGTGTCCTTCGCGGTCAGACCCCTTTGCTCATGAGGTGACTCCGGAGCAGGTCGGCCTCCCGGTTCGCGGTCGTCGGATTGACGAGCACGACCGTCTCCCCGGGTTCGAACGCCCCCTGTTCGGCAAGCGCCTGGGCACCGCTTACCGCTGTCCCGCCGGTCGCACTCGTCGGGACACCGGCAGCTGCGAGCCCGACCGCCGCCTCAAGGATCGCCTCGTCGTCGGTTCCGACCGCCCCGCCCCCGGTTGCCTCGAGCGCTTCTATCACGTACCGGCCGCCGGCTGGATCCGGAATCTCCAACGGCCCACAGATCGTATCCGGGTGCTCGACAGCCTCGACGTCCGTTCGGCCCTTCTCCCATGCGTCCACGACCGGGGCACAGCCCCCTGCCTGTGCGGCGTAGAGGCGTGGCACCGCATCGATCACCCCGATCGCCGCCAGGTCCCGAAAGCCGGCGTAGATGCCACGAATCCAGAGTCCGTGTGCTGTCGGACAGACAACTGCCTCCGGTTCCTGCTCCAGTTCGTCGACGAGTTCGTACGCCAGCGTCCTGTGACCGTCGTGACGGTACGGCGTCTCGAAGGGCGCAAGCGAGTGCCACTCCGAGGTGGCGGTTGCGTCCTCGAATGCCGCCACCGCATCCGGATAGCGCCCCCCCACGACGGACATCTCGCCGCCGTGGACGTTGATCATTGCCTTGTTGGCAAACAGTGTCCGGGATGGGACGAAACTCTCCGAGTCCAGCCCAGCCCGCGAGGCATACGCCGCCGCGGCTTGCCCGCCGTTCCCGGTCGTCGGCAGCGCAACCGTCTCAGCCCCCGCCTTCCGGGCAGCACTGACTGCCAGCGCGATCCCGCGGTCGGCGATCGATCCCGTCGGGTTTCCTGCCTCGTCTTTGACCAGCACCGTCTCGCATCCAAACTCCTGGGTCAGGTCCGGACAGGACACCAGCGGGCTCGCCCCTTCCCCGAGACCGACGCCTGCCGACCCGGGGAGCGAAAGCAGGTCTCCAAATCGCCCGCGTCCTCGTGCTGTGTCCCCCTTTGCCTGCTCCCATGCCTCGGCGAGTTTCCCTTCGTCGTATGTTGGTTCGAGTGCTCCTTCACACGCCGGACAACGATCCGTATCCGCCTCGACGGTCTCGCCACAGTCCAGACAGCTCAGGCCGGTACACACCGTGGTTGTCTCCATACCCGACACTGGGAGCGCGGACGACTAAGCCCTGTCCTTCGTGCCGAGACCTGCGGACTTCCACCGGGACTATCGTGAGTCGGTATCCGTGGACAGTACACCGAGGGGTGGTCCGACCGGGTCCGGGGTCTGGACGGTCGTCGACATACCGGTCTAACGGACAGCCGCAAATAAACTGTTTCCATCGGTCGGCCGAGGGCAGCTTTCCGCTGTGCCCGTGCCCGAAAGCCGTCGTCGTTTTAGTGGTCGCGCCCGACTGTGGAAATATGACCGATGTCGTCGTCGTGGGTGCCGGGCTCGCAGGCCTCGTGGCCGCACGCAGACTCGCACCTGCCGGGAACGTGACGGTGTTCGAGCGTGAGTCCGAGGCCGGCGGCCGCGTCCGGAGCGACCACGAGGACGGGTTCGTCTTCGACCACGGATTCCAGGTTCTGTTCCCGAACTATCCCGCCGTCGAACACGAACTCGATCCGGACGCGCTCGATCTGTGCGCGTTTCGCCCCGGCGCAATAATCGCCCGCCCCGGCGAGCGCTCGACGCTTGCCGACCCCTTGCGTGACCCTACTACCCTCTTTGCGACGGTTTTCAATCATAACGCGACCCTGCGGGACAAACTCCGCGTGTTGAAATTGCGTCGGGACATGGCGCGAAAATCAACCGCGGAGATAATGCGCAACGACGGGCAGTCGATCGCCGACTTTCTCGCCGACCGTGGGTTCTCCCGGGGGTTCCGCGAGGCGTTTTTCGCCCCTTTCTACGGTGGGATCACCCTCAACCGGTCGCTGTCCAGTTCCCGACTCGTCTTCGAGTACACGTTCAAGATGCTCACAGCCGGGAACGCGACGGTTCCGGCGGCGGGGATGGGTCAAATCCCCGCACAGCTCGTGGCCAAGGCCCGCGAAGCCGGCGTCACAATCGAGACGGAGACACCGGTCGAAGCTGTCACCCCCGAGGGCCCGGAGCCAGACGAGTCCGATCCCGTCACCGTCGAAACCCCCGGTGAGACGATCGATGCCGACGCCGTCGTCGTGGCGACGGATCCCAAACGGGCCCGGGCGCTGACCGGGGTCGAGTCGATCCCCACCGAGGGGCAGGGCTGTGTCACCCAGCAGTTCGCGCTTCCGAAGACACAGCGACTCGACACCGGGGCCCGCCTCCTCTTGAACGCAGCCGACGAACGCCCCAACCAGATTGCGCCGATGTCGGCTGCGGCCCCCGACTACGCCCCCGACGGGACCCACCTGCTGAGTGCGACGTTTCTGGGCGAACAGGAGGCAAGTGACGAGCAACTGGCCGCCGAGGTCGAGGAGACGCTCGCGTCGTGGTATCCCGAACACAGCTTCGCGGAGTTGACCCTACGCCGGACCGATCGGATCCCGTTTGCGCAGTTCAGTCAGCCGCCCGGTTTCACCGACAGACTGCCCGCTGTCGACGCCCCCGCCGGATCGGTCTACCTTGCCGGCGAGTACACCGAGTGGTCCTCGATCCAGGGGGCGCTCGTGAGTGGTCGACACGCTGCTAGTGCAGTAGACACGACATAACGGCCTGCCCTAAGCCCCTGTACCGGTCACCCCCCGGGATCACAACCGGTGTCGAAATTCGCCCAGTGGGGGGAACTCGAGGGTCTCATTGCCCTCTGTATCCCGCACGATGGGCCGTAGAGCCCCGGGGTCGGTCACAAGCGGCGAGAGAAAGTCCTCAGTCCGCATGTCATCGATCCGGGCACCGGCGACCAGCCGGCTAAACGCCGGCAGCACCAGCAGATCGCTGCCCCCGTAGACCCCTTCCCCGGCGAGATAGCACGGCCGCTTTTGCCCTTCGATCGTGATCGCCGGATGGTCGTGGCCGACGACGTACCGTCCGGCGTCGACCTTGGGTTCGGCGTGGCCGTGACAGACGACCGTCTCACCGATCCGAACCGTAGGGCTCGTTTCGGCTGACAGGACGGCATCCAGCATCGTATCGTGGTTCCCCGGCGTCACGACGAGGTCGACCCCTACACCCTCGGCAACGGCCTCGATCCCCTCGACGGTTTGCCTGACTGTCCGTGGGATTGTCCGAAACGAGTGCAACAGATCACCCGCGATCACCGCGGTCTGTGGCTCGAAGCGCCGGCAGAGCCCCTCGAAGCGGTCGAGCACGTCCGAGCCATCGCCGACCGGGAACGCGATGTCCGACCGTTCCCCCTGCCCGAGATGCAGATCAGAGAGAATGAGTGTGTCCCGGATCACTGCGGCCCGATCATGGAGAACAACGTCCGCCAACGCATCCATACATTTCCGTCGGTGACCGTCGGACAAAGGCCTGCCGGCCCAGTGCCGGCTGCCCGTCGTCGGTTCTGACCTCGGCGTGTCGGTCCAGGATCGAGACCCCCCCCCTCGTCGATGGGTATAAAGACCAATGATTAACACCAGTCCGCTTCGAGAGTACAGATATGACGGAGTTTTCACGACGCGTCGAACAGGTCTCGATCAGTGGCATCCGCGAAGTGTTCGAGGCCGCTGACGAGGACGCAATCAACCTCGGCCTCGGTCAGCCGGATTTCCCGACGCCCGACCACGCCAGACGGGCTGCGGTCGAGGCAATCCAGGCGGGGGAGGCCGACGCCTACACCTCGAACAAGGGGACACCCGAACTGCGGGCGGCGATCGCCGACAAACACGCACGGGACAACGACCTCGACGTAGACCCGGAGCATATCATCGCGACTGCCGGTGGGAGCGAGGCCCTCCACATCGCACTCGAGTCTCACGTCGACAATGGCCAGGAGGTCGTCATCCCCGATCCGGGCTTTGTTTCCTACGAGGCGTTGACACACCTCGCCGGCGGCACTCCGCGGCCAGTCCCCCTGCGCGAGGATCTGACCCTCTCTCCCACTGCTGTCGAGGAGGCGATCACCGACGACACCGCGGCCTTCGTGGTCAACAGCCCTGCCAACCCCACCGGTGCGGTCCAGTCCGTCGACGATATGCGTGCGTTTGCCCGGATCGCCGACGAACACGACGTACTCTGTATTTCCGACGAGGTCTACGAGTACCAGATCTTCGACGGCGAGCACCGCTCCCCGATGGAGTTCGCGGCGAGTGACAACGTGGTGCTGGTCAACGCCTGCTCGAAGGCACACTCCATGACAGGGTGGCGGCTGGGCTGGACGGTCGCCGCTCACGAGCGAACCGAGCGCATGTTGCGGGTCCACCAATATGCACAGGCGTGTGCCAGTGCCCCGGCCCAGTATGCCGCCGAGGCCGCCCTCTCGGGTCCTCAAGACCACGTCGCGCAGATGCGCGAGGCCTTCCGGGAGCGCCGGGACGTCTTGCTTGATGGACTCGCGGATGCCGGACTCCCCTGTCCGACGCCACAGGGGGCCTTCTATGCGATGCCACAAGTACCGGAGGGATGGGTGGACGAGGTGATCGACCGCGGTGTTGTTGTGGTGCCGGGTTCGGCTTTCGGCGAACATGGGGCTGGCTCTGCCCGCATCTCGTATGCCACCGACGTGGGGACGATCAAGACGGCCGTAGAGATCATCGACGCAGCGACGGCTGCTGTTCGGTCATAATGCGCGAGGGACCTCTCCAGTTCGTCCGGCCGTCCTGCGATACTCTCATCTCCCGTTGCTGGATCCGGAACAGTCGGGCGCAGACTCGACAGACTCTGCCAGCGAGACGAACTGATCGACGGCCTGTGAGTCGGGCGCAATCGAGCGGATCGGCCGCCCCGCCTGCTGTGCGCGGGCAACCACGTCGCTGTCGGGAACCGGCGTGACCGGCGCACCGAGTCTCGAGGCAAGACGATCGGTCCGAGCCTCGTCTTCGGGCAGAGTGGCCACCCGATTGAGGACGACCTGTGCAAGTGGTGTCCCGATTACTCGGGCGAGTTCCCTGGTTCGCACGCCGTCGGCGATGGCGGCTCTGGTTGGACGGACGACGAGCAGGCAGGCGTCGGCGGCAAGCACCGGGAGTCCGGCGTCACCCGCCAGCCCTGCCGGCGAATCGATGATCACCCGACCGTAGTGACGCCTGACAGCCCTAACGCTCTCAACAAAGACGGCCGGATCAGCCGCCCGGAACCCACCGAGTGACCGACCACAGGGGAGCAACGCAACGGGCCCGTCCTCGCGGACAGCCTCGACCGGGTCTGCGCGCCCGGCGAGGACATCGTGTAGATCCGGACCACGAGATGCCGGGAGATCGGCCATACCGAGATCCGCGTCGATTACGACCGCATCCAGTTCTGCGGCGAGATTGTAGGCAACCGTCGATTTTCCGACCCCGCCCTTGCCGGCGGTTACTGCCAGGATCATGCGAGTCGTTCGAGTGTCTCGACGGGCACATCGACCGCCCGGACGTGCTCGTCCAAGCTAACTATTCGCCCTCTTAGTCGGCCGAGACGCCGCCTGTCGGATTCGATTGCGGCTGCCAGTTCCCGTACCGCCGGGATACCACCGACCGATGCGACAGCAGACTGTGCCTCCGCCGCGTCCGTGACACTCGTCAGCGTCTCTGCGGTGTCGAGACGTCGTTCGACTGCGCCGAACCAGGCCTCGACGCCGAGGTTGTCGGATTGTGTCCCGGTCGTCGGGGTTGTTGTGACAGCCGCCGATCTCCGGCCGACTGTATCGTCGCGGTTCGAACCGACCAGGAGAGTGCCCTGTGAGTCGGGATGGACAGCAGCCCCGACCGGTCTCGGGTCGCCGAGGGTCCGGATCAGGTCCCGCGCGTCCACGCCCCGATCCGCGCCCGGATCGCGGGGCGCGGCGAGTGTCGCAGGTGGTTCCACCGGCTCGGCAGGGGTGGCGTAGCCAACCACCAGTTGCTCCCCGGCATCGACAGTCCCCGTAAACGCAGCCCCGTCCCAGCCGGCGGCCGGCACGCCCTGCCTGCGCGGGGGCCACACCGGTTCGAGGTTGCTCTCTACCCGTATACGTTCCCCGGGACCCCCGGTGACGATCAGTTCGACGAGGGTTACGCCATCGGTGCGCGTGAGGTGCCAGTCCAGCGATGCCATGGGGGCGTTGGTCGCGGCCTCGTATTTAAACCTGGATGATCGGGGAACGGAGACACTCGTGGGCAGCCTGCGGGGAGACAAACCTGTCACAGGCCAGGACGATCGGAGCCGACAGGTCGCCGATCCGGGCAATCGCGAGCGCGGCTGTCACGGGATCGACGTCGAACGGCCCCGGTTCATCGGTGTGAGACGGTGCCGGTTCGATCGAAGGGACCTGAGCAACTGCCCGGGTGAACTCCTCCCTGAGGTGGTCGACGAGGTGGGAACGCGCCGCCCGTTCGAGATTGGCGATTCTGTCTTCGAGTTCGAGCCGTCGCTCGAGTCGATCACGGCGCCGGCGCCGGTCCGAGCGCTCCCTGGCCAGCCGCTCTCGTGTGGCTGCCTCCCGTGTCTCTACTTCCGAAAGCTCCTGAATCGCGTCCGCCAGCCGTTCCCTATCGGAACCGTCGTCATCGTTTTCCTGGGCAGCGACCCGTCCGCGTGCGGTCGCGACCCGCTCGCGCAGGCGCCCTGTCTCGGCGGTCGCCTCGGCGACCGCATGGCGGTGGTCGGCGGTGTCTGACTGTGGTGGGTCCAGTTTCGCAAGTGCTGCCCGCAGGTCGTCCAGAGTCTCGTCGTGTGGGGTCGACAGACCGCGACTCCGGCCGGCCTGCGCAAGCGCGGTCCGGATCCGAAGGCCCATACCGGGGTGGATACAGCCAACGAACTCGTGGACCGAACCAGGTGTTGGGGCCTCGATCGCAAGCTCCGTGCCCCCGAGTGCAACAGGGTCTGCCTGTCGGACAGCTGCACAGACGACAGCGGGGTCGACGGCTCGGCCGAGACGGAGTGCTCGTCCGTGACGAGCGAGCGAACCGACCGCGAGAGTGATTATCGGCGAAGCCATCCGGGCTACTCTCGGGGGGTGTAATACCTATCTGTCCCGAGTTCGGCGCCTTTCATGCTATCGGGATCCGGCAGATCGGTGTCGTTTGCAAAGCGGTGGTACGGGACCGCGTCCTGCTCGCGGGCCTCGTACCGCTTTGCAGCCTGACGGACCGACTCGGGCACGCTCGCAAACTCGTTGAACGGGTGGGTTCGTTCGACCTGGACCGCTTCACCGTGTCTGGCGCGCAGCCGAAGCGCCTGAAACGCGGCGAACTCTGTGGCCTCGAATAGCACGGCTCGACCGAACGAGCGAACGACACTGTTCTCGTGGGCGCGACGAACGTTCCGGAGGGTCTGTCGCGCCGGTCGCGTGTACGCGATGACCAGAAGCACGACCGACTATCCGCACATCGGGAATATGAATCTAACTGTTCGAAACCGGCCAGCAGGCGGAGTGAACGGACAGTACAGTCGACTGAACCCCGGATCGAATCGCCGACGGAAACCGTTCACAGCTTAGAGCAATTCCCGCGTCCGCACCGAAATCTCGCCGTTGAGTGAGATGGTGGCGTCGAACAGTGACTCGATGCCGGCGACATCCTGTTCGTCGTGAGCACTCGGATCGATATGGAAGTGAGCCCGCGCGTCTGCGGCGTATACCTGTCCGGTAATCGCATGCAGGAACTCGTATGCGGTCCCGAAATCAACGTACTGAAGCATCGAGGTGAGCGAATCGAACGACACGTGGATCGGGCTGTCCCACTCTGAGAGGAACTGACCGATCTCGATTCCGAGGCCCGTGAGATCACTGGGTGTAGAGACGGTTTCTGTGGTTGCACCGTCGGCACCAGCGGAACTATCGGCGACTGTGATGACGCCGATCTGTCCGACCTGGGCGTCCCGGACCTGCTGGACGCAATCCGCTGCCGATCTGGTATACGTCACAAAAAGGACGTTTGGCTGGGTCGCCCCGTCGACTAACAGTGATCTACTGATCTCCTGTCCCTCACTTATCGGCGGGGCTTTGAGCAGGATGTTGCTCGCGCCATCCGTTTGATCAATTATATCTGTCATTTCCCGCACTACCGATTGTTGGATACATGGCTTTAAACTATAAACCGCTTTGTGTTCCGGTTGGTCGGATCAAACGGAACTGTTGTCGCGGTCGTCGAGGGTTGATCCGTCTTGCCTGTCTCATACTGATTATCGCGAGTCTGTACCGCTTTCGCGGATCAAAACGGCTGTTTCACGCCATGACACAGCACTATCTGTGACGTGGCCACGAAAACTACCGCAATGATCACTATCAGAAGTCGACATCGACTTCGGCGCCTTCAGTTGCGTCCTTGAGACCATCGTCGCGGGTCTCGGTGGCAAACTGCGTACGGAGATCGATGTCGGTGACGATCTCCTCGAAGGCGAGCGTGAACCGGTTGCTCACGCGCCGGGTACGGTCGCGTGCCCGGATGACCGCGAGGGCACGCTCGACGGCTTCTGTCCGGCAGTCGAGGGCTGCCGCGACCTGTCCTGGGTCGTGCTCCCGCCGGTTGCGGATCGATGCCGTTGTCTCCTCGTCGATCTCCACCCCGCGCGGATCGTCCTCGTGAAGCAGGTGCAGATCCATTCGGGCCTGGAACACGACATCCTCGGGACACGACAGCGCCTCGGCGATCTCCGGATCGTCGTGTCCCTGGTAGAACCGTCTGAGAAGGTGTCGGTAGCTCTCGAGTGACCACGCAGTCTCGAACTGGAACCGCTCGCGCATCCGCTCGATAACCGACTCCAGGCGTTCGTCGACCGAGTCGTCCTCTCCCGTGAGCGAACCGCGCGCGGCGTCCTGTGACTCAGTTATCATCTGTTCGTCGGTGACCTCGACGAATAGGTCACGGAGCTGTTCTGTCTTCTCGTCCATCCAAGCCTGGTTGTCCACAGACGTATAAAAATCTGACCCCAGGAGCACCAGAACGGATATGTGCTGAGACATCCGGCCGTTCCGGTCGGAGGCTGTGATCGGACGGGTGCGTGTGTTAGAGAGGCAAACTGGCCGGCCAGTTGACAGCAACTCGGTTAGAAAACCGACCAACGGTGCCTGGTTGACAAAACTTATCACCGTCCACCCCTCTGCTAGAATATGACCGAAGGAGAGGTCACCCGGGAGACGTTTTGGAAGATCGGGACGGTCGGCGAGGCAATCTTCTGGTATCTTGCCGTGCTTGCTATCTTGGTGTTTGTTTACGGTGTTTACTCACGTTTTAGCCGGTACACCGCTGGCAGCGCGGACCCATTCGACCGCCTGAGCAACATCGGGACACGGATCCGAACCGCTGGAAAGATCGCAACCTCAAACGAGAAGCAGTTCGACCGCGACTTCGTCGGTGGCGTCATGCATGCGTTCATCTTTTGGGGATTCCTGACGCTTCTGATCGGCACCACGATCCTCGCAATCGACCTGGACATCTACGAGCCACTCACGGGCGAGTCCTTCTACACGGGAACGTTTTTTCTCTCGTACTCGTTCGTGATGGACTCGATGGGGCTACTTTTTGTCGCCGGGATCTCTATTGCGATCTATCGACGGTACGTCGTGCGCAACGAACGGCTCTGGGGTAAACATACGAGCTACGAGGACGATCTGTTCGTCTGGTCACTTTTCGCCCTCGGTGTCGGTGGCTTCCTGCTGGAGGGCATGCGCATTCTCGGACAGGCCGGGGGCCCCCAGGGCTTCGAACAGGCGAGTTTCGTCGGCTACTTTACGGCCAGCGTGTTCAGGATCGGGGGGCTCTCAAGCGCCGGTGCGGAAGCAGTCTATCCGGTCGTGTGGTGGAGCCACACGGTGGTCGCGCTGTGGTTTATCGCCTGGATCCCATACGCGAAACCGTTCCACATGATCTCGTCGTTTGCAAACGTGGTAACGCGAGATCCGGACGCCGGAAAACGTCTTCCCGGCCAGCCACTCGATCCGGGGGCCGACACCGGTCTCGACGACGTGGACGACTTCACGTGGAAACAGATCCTCGATCAGGACGCCTGTACAAAGTGTGGACGGTGTTCGTCTGTCTGTCCGGCCAACGCCTCCGGTCGGCCACTCGATCCACGCGATGTCATTCTCGATCTGAAAAGCTACCGGGAGGACCGTGATGCGGGTGACGACTCCGTCCCGATCATCGCCGACGGCGGAACGAGCGTCATCGACGCTCATACGATGGAGTCGTGTATGTCCTGTATGGCCTGTATGGACGCCTGTCCCGTCGAGATCGAACACCTCACGCACTTCACTGACATGAACCGCCAGCTCACCGAGCAGGGTGACGTCGACAGCAACGTCCAGGATGTGTTCCAGAATCTCATGCAGCAGGGCAACACCTTCGGGGAGAGTGCACGCAACCGCCCCGACTGGACCGAGGAACTCGACTTTGAGGTGCCAGACGCACGCGAACAGCCGGTCGACTATCTCTGGTACGTGGGCGATTATCCGAGCTACGACGGCCGCAACCAGGAGGTCGCCAAGGCGCTTGCCCGCGTCTTCGAGGCGGCCGACATCGAGTACGGTATTCTCTACGAGGACGAGGTCTACGACGGCAACGACATCCGCCGCCTGGGCGAGGAACTCCTGTACGTCGATCAGGCCTCACAGCTGATCGGGGCTTTCGAGCAATGTGAGTTTGAGACGGTCGTCTGTACCGATCCCCACTCCTACAACACGATCACAAACGAGTACAGCGAGATCGACTTCGACGAGTTTGCGGACGATCCAATGCTCGAAGCACCGGTGGAAGGGTACTGGAACGAGGACGACGAGATCGACATCGCCCACTACACGCAGGTCGTCGAGGAACTAGTCGAGAGCGGTCAACTGGACGTCCCGGACACGCTCGAGTACACGGTCACGTACCACGATCCGTGTCACCTGGGGCGGTACAACGACGAGTACGAGGCACCCCGGGCGCTGGTTCGTGCGACCGGCTGTGACCTCCACGAAATGCCCCGGAACCGCTCGGATTCGTTTTGCTGTGGCGGCGGTGGTGGCGGCCTCTGGCTGGACTACGACGAGGAACCAAAGCCAAGCGAGGAGCGACTTCGGGAGGCACTCGAAGACACCGATGCAGACGACGACATCGAGAAGTTCGTCGTTGCCTGCCCGATGTGTATGACGATGTACGAGGACGGCCGCAAGACCGGCGGCTACGAGGACGACATCGAGATCGTGGGAACGACCGAGTTGCTCGCCGAGGCGATCGAAGGGACGGCATAGCTGCGATAATCCCGGGTAACACGAAAGCGGCTTGACCGTGAACATCACCCCCACGCTGTCGGCCGACACGGCTTTGTCCTCGCCGCCGTTACGCGAGAGTATGAAACAACCACGTCGCCCGCGCCGACTTCGGACCGACGGGATCCGCCCGCTGGTCCAGGAGACCGCCCTGTCGGCGTCGGATCTCATCACACCCGTGTTCGTGGACGCGACAACCGAGAAGCGCCGGCCGATCGGGTCGATGCCCGGCCACGAGCGCGTGCCCGTCGACGACGCCGTTGCACGTGTCGAGGAGGTCAACGAGACCGGCGTCGAGGCGGTGATGATCTTTGGGGTGCCCGGGTCGAAAGACGAACGTGGCACGCGAGCGTGGGCCGAAGACGGCGTCGTACAGCGGGCAGTTAACCGGATCAGCAGGCGGACCGATGCCTACGTCATCACGGACGTCTGTCTCTGTGAGTATACCGAACACGGGCACTGTGGTGTTCTCGAACCGGACGCAAAGACCGATCCTCACCTCACTATCGAGAACGACGAGACACGCACGCTGCTTGAACGGATCGCGGTTTCTCACGCGAAGGCAGGCGCGGACATGGTCGCACCCTCGGGGATGATCGACGGGATGGTCGGCGCGATCCGTGGGGCACTCGACGACGAGGGGTTCGAACACGTCCCGATCATGAGCTACGCTGCAAAGTACGAGTCGGCGTTCTACGGTCCCTTCCGGGACGCGGCAGACGGCGCACCGGCGTTTGGCGACCGGCGACACTACCAGATGGACCCTGCAAACACCCGCGAGGCGGGCCGCGAGGTGGCTCTTGACGTTGCAGAGGGCGCGGACGTACTGATGGTAAAGCCCGCGTTGCCGTACCTCGATGTCGTCTCGCGGGTCCGGCGGGAATTCGATCATCCGGTCGCGGCATACAACGTCTCTGGGGAGTACGCGATGGTACACGCCGCGGCAGATCGAGGGTGGCTGGATCTCGAGGCAGTCGCCCACGAGTCGCTGCTCTCGATCAAGCGTGCGGGTGCGGATCTCATTCTCACCTACTTCGCCGAGGACATCGCGGAACGGCTTTGAGTTACCGACAGCAAGGAGCGGCTCTGACGGCAGTCCCGTTACCGGGTGAACATTTGTGACCGCTGGCCGAGACCGTCGTGCCGGAGGTTTGTCTCTCAGACAGTTTCGTCGGGATCGTGGGTCCGGGCGGTCTTGCTCGCTGCTTCGGCGTACCGGTCGCGTTCGTCGTCACGGGTCGGTTCGAGGCGATCCGCGTCGACCTTGATGGCGGCGGTCACGTCGGTTCGCATCACCATCTGTTCCGAGAGCTGTTTTCGCAGGTGTCTTTGCCCGTCAGTCGTCGCATAGACGAGGTTGAGCATCCCCTTGTCGCTGTACACGCGGTCGACCAGCCAGATGCGTTTCGTGGTGTCGGTCATGCCGGTCACTTGGAGGCCGGGTGGCATGTATCCACCGAGCGACGGGGTCGGTCAAGACGGCAGACAACCGCCCGGTGATTGGCGGGGTCCTGGTGGCTGCAAGATTACTCATCGAGAAATCGATCCGGTTGCATCCGTGCCAACCGCATCGCGTTGGCGGTCACGCCGAGGCTCATGCCCATGTCTCCGATGACGACCGCGAGGGCAACACTGACGTAGCCAAAGGGGACCCCGACGGCGAGGAGGAGTTTCACGCCGAGGCTGCTCCAGATGTTCTGCCGGATGACGCCGTTTGCCCGCCGCGAGAGGGCAGACAGGTAGGGGAGCGTTCCGATATTGTCGCCCATCAGGGCGATGTCGGCGGTTTCGATGGCCGTGTCTGTCCCTGCAGCACCCATCGCCACGCCGACGGTGGCAGTCGCAAGCGCCGGGGCGTCGTTGATGCCGTCGCCGACGACCGCGACTGTGCCGTAGTCGCGCTCCAGTTTTTCGACTGCGTCTACTTTCTCCTCGGGCAGCAACTCGGCACGGTAGTCGTCGAGACCGAGTTCGTCGGCGACTGCCCGCGCAGTTCCCTCGTTGTCGCCGGTGAGCATCACGAGCGGTCCGACTCTAGAAGTGTGAAGCTTCTGGATGGCTTGCTTTGCCTCCGGCCGAATCTCATCTGCGATCCCGATGACGCCGAGAATATGAGCGTCCGTGCCGACCACGACAACCGTCTTTCCGGCCGCCTGCAACGACGAAACCACCGCCGAGGGGGGCCTGTCGTCTGCTGTCGTCGTCGCCACACTCACGCCGCCGTCGGATCGCGGTTCGGTCCCGTCGAGAGCGGTCCCGCGTTCCTCGAACAGCCCGGGTTTGCCGGCGTAGTAGGTCGTCCCGTCGATCCGGGCCCGAACTCCCTTCCCGGTGATACTCTCAAACGCGGAAACGTCGGGGCGGTGTTTCCCGGTCG
>JAQCMX010000057.1 GCA_028274885.1 Haloarculaceae archaeon | reverse complement strand
CCGTAGTAAGCACTATGAGACCAAAGCGTGGCTCACAAGCTCGGGCAGCAACCACGTTTCGCACTTCTGGTTGTGCAAGCAAGATACACAGACAGCCACAGTTTCAAGAGGTAAGATTCCTATGTGAGCAATGTGACCGATAGAACGGTTCAACTCGAAACCACAACAAGTCTCTGCCCCGAGTGTCTCGAGCGGGTGTCCGGGGACTACGTATCGCGCGATGGGTCGGTCTATCTTAGGCGTACCTGTCCCGACCACGGCGAGTTCGAACGAAAGGTGTGGGAGTCACTCGACCACTGGCAGTGGGCAGAACAGTTCCAGCCCGACGCGGCGTTCGATCCGGAAGGTGACTACACTGTCGACAACGACCACGCCTGTCTCGCCGTCGTCGAGGTGACCCAGGATTGTAACCTCTCGTGTTCGTACTGTTTTGCCAGTTCCGGCCCCGGTGGGTACGAACACTCCAGGAGCGAAGTACACGCGAAACTGGAGACGATCCTCGAAAGTGGTGGGCCGCGCCCGGTCCAGTTCTCCGGTGGTGAACCGACAGTCCGGAACGATCTGCCCGAACTCGTCGCCGAGGCTGCCTCGATGGGGTTCGACCACATCCAGGTCAACACCAATGGGATCAGACTGTCCCAGGAGGATGGATACGCACAGCGTCTGTCTGATGCCGGCGTCACTGCCGTGTATCTACAGTTCGACGGTCTCGAGGCCGAGACGTACGAGGCCATCCGTGAGGTCGACCTCGTGGCGGAGAAACACGCGGCGATCGCGGCCTGTCGGGCGGCGGACCTGCCGGTCGTGCTCGTTCCGACCGTGGTCCCGGGGACGAACGATCACGAGATGGGGGCCATCGTCGAGTTCGCGCTCGAGAACCGCGACATCGTCCAGTCGGTGAACTTCCAGCCCGTTGCACATTTCGGCCGCGTTGCGGAACATCACGGGCGCTTCTCGCTCGACGAAGCCGCCCGTCGACTCGCGGCACAGTTCGACGAGGTCGAACCCCGGGAGTTGATGCCGGTTCCGTGCTGTTCGGCGTACTGTCAGAGCGCGACAGCACTCGTCCCGACCGGCGACGGTGTCGTGCCGGTCACGCGGTTTCTCAGTGACGCGCTGTTCACCAACGTTTCAGGGATGGTCGACGAGGCCGACTGGATGGAACTCATCGCGTGCACGCCGGCGGGCAAGGCGTCCGCAACCGAGACGAGCAGTTGCTGTGCTCCCGACGCCGACGCGGTCGGATCACTGCTCGGTGACGCGAGTGGCTGCTGTGGTGGGGGCATTACTGAGGGAATGCCGGCCCAGGTCGGTGATCTCCTGGAGAAAGTCCTCCCGGTATCATTTACCGGATTTATGGACGCAGATGCCGCAGACGCCGGCCGCCTCGACAACTGCTGTGTCTCCGTCCCGACGGAGTCTGGTGACCTCGTCCCCTTCTGTGCGTACAACATGACGACCGACGACGGGGAGTACGCAATCCGAAACCGCGAGGGATGGGGTGGCCGTCCAGCCGTCGACGAGCCGATACCCACAGACGACGCCCACGGTGACGACTGACCATGCAGGGATTGCTCGAAACGGCCGTCGAGAACCCCTGGAGCACCCTGGAGTACGTGCTCGATTCGCCGCTGCACCCGGGTGGCCGGGAGAGCACGGAGTCGCTGCTGAATCGTGCAGATGTCGCTCCCGGGACGCGGGTACTCGACGCTGGCTGTGGTGCGGGTGACTCTGTCACACTCGCCCGGAACCGGGGCGCCCGTGCGGTCGGTGTCGACCACGATCCACGCTCCGGCGGGGTTCGTGGTGATCTCTCGGCGCTTCCGGTTCAGGACGATAACGTCGACGTCGTACTCGCCGAGTGCGTGATGTGTCTGGTCCCGGATCAATCACTCGCAGTTCAGGAGATCCGGCGGGTACTCGGTCCAGATGGGCGGCTCGCGCTCTCGGATATGGTCGTCAGTGGCGCGGCCCCCGACATCCCGGCACCGATGAGTGAGGTCCTCTGTCTCTCGAATACGTCCTCTCGTGTGGCGTTGCTCGACCGTCTCGAACGATCCGGGTTCGTTGTCACGGACGTACGCGATCACCGCGAGGATCTCCTGGCAATGCGCGATCAGATCGACTCCCGTGTCGACTACGAATCGTTTCTGGGCCTGCTGGGTGATCGTGGTGACCGACTCCTCGATTCGATTCGGGAACTCGAGGCGGGCGTCGAATCCGGTGAGATCAGCTACGTTTCCCTCGTCGCCAGCGTCGACTAACCCCCACTACCCGCCGCTTGCGACGTCTCGTCGTGTGTCTGTCCGAACCCTCGATATCTCGTCCGGTTCCGTTGACAGTGACCCCATGACGCGGTTCACGCTCCAGGGGTGTCCTGTGGAGTCACTCAAGCAGCTTTGACTGATTGTCTGCACACGACAGGAGTCGATCCGAACGTCGATGTGAACGGACCCTCTGTGGATGGGTCAGCAGTGCGAGCCGAGCGTGGACTCGTGCCGGACAGCCTCGCGGTCGATACCGGTGACGGCATCGCAGCCAGCCAACCCCATCGTGAGGTCGAACTCGGCAAGGAAGTTCCTCAGGTACGTACTGACCCCGTCAGAACCGCCGACGGCCAGTGCATATGCGTACGGACGACCGAGCATGATCGCATCGGCACCGAGCGACACGGATTTGAACGCGTCGGCAGCACGGCGGATGCCGCTGTCCAGTGTCACGTCCAGCTCGTCGCCCACCTCGTCGACAATTCCGGGGAGTGCCTCGACGGCGGTGATCGAGCCATCGACCTGCCGGCCGCCGTGGGTCGAGACACCAACGCCGTCAGCGCCGTGCTGGGCCGCCAGCCGCGCGTCCTCCGGGTGGAGCACCCCCTTGATGAAAATCGGAAGATCCGTGTTTTCACGGACGAATCGGAGATCGTCCCAGGTGAGACTTGAGTCCCCAAAGATGTCGAGAAAGTGTTCGACAGCCGCCTCGGGGTCTTCCTCCGGCGGTTCGTCGAGCTGGGCGCGAAACTCCGGATCCGAAAAGTAGTTCCCCACACCCTCACCCTCGAGGAACGGGTAGTAACCCCGCTCAAGCAGGCGTTCGCGCCAGCCGAGGATCGGTGCGTCGACGGTGACGACGACCCCGTCGTAACCCGCCTGCTCGGCACGGCTGAGGAAACTTTTGCCGATGGCGTCCGACGAGGACCAGTAAAACTGGAAGAACTTCGGCGTCTCGCCGAGTGTCTTGGCTACCTCCTCCATGGGTGTCGAGGAAAGGGAGCTCAGACACAGGGGGACATCCAGTTCAGCGGCAGCCTCTGCGGTCGCAATCTCGCCGCGCTCGTGTAACAGTGTCTGGACACCAAGTGGCGTCAGCACGACCGGGTAGTCCAGTGTTACCCCCATGAGCGTCGTCGAAAGGTCCCGTGTCTCGACGCCGCGCAACATCCGGGGGACGATCCGCCAGGCAGAGAAGTCCTTGCCGCGCTCGAACGTTTCCTCACTTCCGGCCCCGCCGTGGACGTACGCGATCCCCTCCTCGCTCATCGCCTCGTGAGCCGCCTCCTGGAGGTCGTCGTAGGACACCGGAAACTCTGTTGTCTCGTCCTCTAGCATCCCCTGTCGGTACATTTCGTTGACTCGCCGTGCGCCGAACCGATCCGAACTGGGCATCAGGTATGAGTTATACACACGAGGTCATATCGGTTGTGTCCCGCCCCGAGCGGGCAGAGGCTCGTAAGCCACATTGCCTTTCCGAGCACGCTACTTACAGTCAAGCTGGCGCTTGTAGGTCCGGCTATGGATCCAGCAGTAGCAGTTGTATCCTCGCTTGTTTTTGAATTCGCCGGAACGCTCGGCGAAGTACCGGTAAACCGTTACAACCGA
>JAQCMX010000056.1 GCA_028274885.1 Haloarculaceae archaeon | reverse complement strand
GCAGGGAAAACGACGACGCTGAACCACGTGCTGACTGCCGACCACGGACTGGAAGTCGCAGTCGTCGTCAACGACATGGGTGAGGTAAACGTCGATGTCGACCACGTGGAAAACCAATCACAGCTCTCCCAATCAGACGAGGAGATCATCGAGATGTCCAACGGCTGTATCTGCTGTCGGCTCCGCGGCGATATGCTCAATGCTGTTGGTGAACTCGTCCAGCGACGAGAGTTCGATTACCTTCTCGTCGAATCCTCGGGAATTTCGGAGCCGATTCCCGTCGCACAGACGTTTACGCTCGGCTTCGAGGATGCCGAGTACGACCCGACGGAGGACTACCGACTAGATACGATGGTCTCCGTCGTCGACGCCCACGCGCTCGCGGAGGGATTCGAGTCCGGGCAGTCGCTCGTCGACGAGGAGATGACGGGTGGGACAGAGCGAGTTCCGGAGGAGGTACTGATGGATCAGATCGAGTTCTGTGATGTCCTCCTCCTCAACAAATGTGATCTCGTCACCGAAGCACAACTAGACGAGATCGAGGCAGTGCTCGAACACCTCCAGCCACGGGCAAAGATCGTCCGCACAGAGTTCGGCCAGGTCGACCCGACGGAGATTCTCGACACTGGCAGATTCGATTTCGAGGAAGCCAAGGGGAGTGCGGGCTGGAAACACGAACTCCAGCACGAACATCACCACGACCCGGCAGAAGAACACGGAGTCGAATCCTTCGTCTTTAGTACGAACCGTCCGCTCCATCCGGAGCGGTTCGCAAATCTCATAGGGCAACTCCCCGCGGAGATCATCCGTGCGAAAGGATTCTTCTGGTCGGCCGGTCGCGAGGACGTTGCGATGGGGCTGGACAAGGCTGGCCAGTCGGTGCGTGCTGGTCCGAGTGGTAAATGGATCGCGACGCTTCCACCTGCCGAGCAGCAACGCTATCTCGAACAGGTGCCAAACGCTCGGGAAAACTGGGACGACACATGGGGCGACCGTGGCACAGAGCTTGTTTTCATCGGACGGGAGTACGGCCCCGAGGACCTCGAAGAGTGGTTAAACGACTGCGTGCTGACCGACGAGGAGATGGACGAATCGTGGGACAACTACGAGGACCCGTTTGGGGCAGACAAACAGCGGGAACTCGCACTGGCTGATGACTGATGAATCCGTTCGAAACGAGGTGAGTAACTCGCCGTGGCTGTTGATGACTGCGAGTTCAGAACGGAGACACCCGCTCTGAGAGTTCGCGGGCGACGCAACGCGCACGGAACTACCTGACATCCCTGATCTACTAGTAGATCCTGATAGTGTTTGTTGCGGTAACTTTCGTAACCAAGTCACAAATATCGGTGTTTCACGCCGTGTAACCGGTGTCTTGCCACACCACAGCGGTAAAGACTCGCAACAAACAGTATGAATGCCCTGCATGGGGGTGTTGCTGGTTTCCGATTGCAGTGTGATCTCCCGGTGTTACCCGTCTCCAATCCGGATATCCGGTCGATCCAGCAGGTCGTTGGCGTCGTCGGGACCGATATCCCGGCGGGCAACCAACGTTTCGATCTTTTCGCCGGGTTCGATGGTCGTTTCGAACACGAGCGAATCGTCCACGAGCCCCCAGTTTTCCCGGCTCCCGGGGAGTTGTCCGATCGCGTCTCGGGACAGTTCGGGTGCGTCCTCGACGATCCGGATCGTCGCCTGCTCGTCGCGGTAGGACTCGATTTCGTAGGCGACCATCGGTGATTCGAGAGTATCCGGGTCGACGTGCTTGGTGACGAGCAGGTCCTCGGTCGCGGTGCTGTCTGTCTCCGCTGCCCGACGGATCACGTCGTCACGGACGACCTCCCAGACCGGGAGTTCGTCGGTCGCCCCCCCGCTGTCCGCAGACTCGGCGGTGTCCTCCCCGACATCGGGATCATCATCGGGATAGCCGATCGGATCATCCTCGGGCGGCCCGAGTACGCCCGCGCGCTTGGCCACGAGAAAGGCACCACCCACCGCGGCCATCAACCCCAGGAACCCGAGTGGGAGCACCAGAAACTGGAGTGGGCTGGACGATCCACCGTCATCTGACGTCGCTTGGTCGTCCCCGGGCGGTGTGGCTGCCGTCTCCCCGTCCTGGAGCGCGTACAAACGCTGGTCGTTGCTCCCGACGTAGACCGTTCCGTCTTCGCTGCCAACGACGGCTGGCGAGGAGATGATTCGCGCCCCTGTCTCGAACACCCAGAGTTGCTCGCCGCTGTCGGCGTCGACACCGAAGACGTTCGTACCGGCGTTGCCGACGTAGACGACACCGTCCCCGACGGCCGGCGGGGCGGTGATCGCCCTGTCGGTTTCGAACGTCCACAGCTCCTCGCCCGAGTCGCCGTCCAGTGCGTAGAGGGTGAAATCACGGCTCCCGACATAGACACTGGTGGTCTCGCCGGTCGCCCGGACCGCCGGTGAGGTGGTGACCGACGCGCCGGTCCCGACCGACCACCGCCGCTCACCGGTTGCCGCGTCCAGTGCGTACACGCCGCCGTCGTTGCTGCCGACGTAGACGGTCGGTCCGGACTCGGGCGCACGATCGCCCGTTGCGACTGCCGGGGCGGACCGGACGAAGTCTACGGTCTCGAAGCGCCACTCCCCCTCGCCGGTCGCGGCGTCGAGCGCGTAGATGCGACCGTCATCACTGCCGACGTAGAGCAGGTGTTGGGACCGATCCCCTCGCTCGATCCTGGCGACCGCCGGGGACGACCGGACCGCAAATCCCGTCTCGAAGCGCCACTCCTCCTCACCGGTCGCGGCGTCGAGTGCGTAGACCCGCCCGTCGCCGCTCCCGACGAAAACAAGACGCCGGGCTCGTGCCTGCTCGACCTCGGCAACGGCCGGCGCAGTCACGACGACGCCCTCGGTGTCGACTCTCCACTCGACTCCGTCGTCTACCCCCTGGACCGCTGCTGGGTCGAGCGCGTACACGCTGCCCCCGTCGTTGCCAACACAGATCATCGTGCCCGACTCCGTGGAACTGTTTTCGATCACCGTTGGCGAGGACCGAACCCGCTCTCCGGTGTCAAATGTCCACCGGCGCTCACCGCTTGCTGCGTCGATAGCGTACAGATTTCCATCGTCGCTCCCGACGTAGGCTGTCCCGTCGACCACCGCCGGTGACGACTCCACCGACCCATCAGTTTCGAACTGCCAGGCCGGTCCGGGGTCCTCGTCCGGCCCACGCGCTCCGGGGTTGTATGCGGTGTTTGCCGCGTCGAAGCCAAAGGTGGTCCATCCACCGGTCGATCGCTGTGCTGCCGTCGGTCCGGCAGCAGCTGTTACTGTCGCGGCGCCGATTGCAGTCAACAGTTCACGGCGTGTCGCCCGTGGTCGCATTACTGGCTGCTAATTGGTGGGAACGTATAATAGCACTCTCTTGTCGGTGTTTCGCCGCCGGGGTCACTCTTCGGCGAAACTGGTCGCCTCGTCGCCGATTTCACGGAATGCGGCTGCGAAGTCGTCGTCGTCAAATCCCGAGATCGTCTGGTCGAGGTCGTCTTGGATCCTGTCCATCTCCTCTTTGAGCTGCTGGAACTGTTCGCTTTCGGAGAGTTCGGATTCGGGCTTGTTCGAGAGCAGGGTGGCATGTTTGGCCGCGAGCGCGTAGTATCGCCGGAGGTTCTCCTCGTACTCGGAGGTCCGAAGCAGTCTGTTTATTTTCTCGAAAAGATCGTCCCGCGAAACCGGCTTGATGACGTAGTCGTCGAAGGGCATATCGATGATGTCGAAGTCGGGATCGACTGCGGTCACCATCGCAACGCGACAGTCCAGATTGCGCTCGCGAATCTTCTCGAGAACTTCGTCTCCGGAGATGCCGGGCATCCGACGGTCGAGGAGGACGACATCCACGGCCGCGTCGATTTTGTCGAGTCCTTCTTGGCCGCTGTAGGCAGTAGAGACAATAAAATCACTCTCAAGTTGAGCCGCGTATGCATCGGCGACATCGGGTTCGTCGTCGACTACCAGAACTGTCGCAGGCTCCATACTCATTCGACTCATACTATCGTCCAGAGCATGCAAAAGGTTTCGGGTACCTGGCCAGGACGGCGAACTCTCTCCCCGGGTCTCTCCGACTACCGGGAAAGTCGCCGGGAACGGCGGACTTTAGACCGCAGCGGTTGTACGACCAGGTATGAGTGAACTGACCTCCGGCGAGTGGCCCCTACGCCGACTCATGACCGAGGTTGTCGGCTCGGGTCACAAGTCCGCGGACGACATGTCGCGTGTGCAAGCACGCGAGGCGTTCGCCCGTATCCTGCAGGGCGAGCCCGAAGAAACCACACTGGGTGCGTTCTGGCTGGCGAACCGCTGGAAGCGAAACACCCCGACAGAACTGGCTGCGTTTACCGACGTGATGCGCAAGCGAAGCGTCGAGGCTGCCGAACCGTCGTGTGACCCCGTCGACTGTGGGGCGAACTACGACGGCAAACACACGAGTGCGCTGCTTGGGGTCGGCGCGGGGCTGGTCGCAGCCGCCGCCGGCACACCCGTGGTCGTCCACAGCGGCGACCGGGTCCCGACACAGGAGGCCGATGCCTACCGGCACGTCCTCGACGCACTCGACGTCCGAACTGACCTCTCGGCCGCGGAGAGTGCTGCCATGACCGAGGAGATCGGTTTCGGATTTTATTACCAGCCCCGATTCAACCCCGGCGTCACAGCTCTGTCGGACCGTCGTGCCCAGATGGGCGTGCGCACATTCCTCAACACCATCGAGACGCTCGCAAACCCCGCAAACGCCACCGTCCACCTCGGGAGTTTCTACCACCTGCCGTTCGCAAAACGGATCGTCGACACGTTCGGTGAGATGGACACGCAGTCGGTCGATCGGATCATCATGTTCCAGGGACTGGAGGGGTACGACGACATCCGACCCGGGACGACCGTCGTCGCCGAGTACGACGGGACATTCGACGACTACGAGATCGAAACTGCGGAGTACGGTATGGACTTTGAACGCGAGGATCTGGCAGTCGGGGATGTCGCCGCCGATTCGGCGGCGGTCACCGAGGCAGTCCTCGCGGGCGAGCGAGAGGATCACTTCGCGGACGCTATCGCCCTGAACGCCGCGCTGCGGATCTACGCACGCGAGGACGCCGGTTCGCTGTCAGAGGGGCTTTCGATGGCCCGTGACGTGCTGGCCTCGGGCGCCGGTGCCGACCGCCTCGACCAGCTTAGAGCGTTCTGAATCGGTCTGCGACGGATCGGGCTGGACCGTGAACACACGTGTAACGAACCCACAGCCCGCCCGTCAGGTCAGTCGCCGCTGTGTTCGCCGGTTTCGCGGTCGCTCAGAACTGTCCGGTCGGGCAGGCTCGGATCTGGTTTCCGGCCAAGCGTCAGCAGTCGTTCGGTAAGCGTCAACTCCTCGGGACTCGGACTGGGTTTCTCGATCGCCTCATATTCGATGGCGATACCGTCGGACTCGTCGGCGATCCGGACCGCACACAGCTGATAAGAGGGGTAAAACACGGGCGGAAGAAGTCCCGTGATCCCGTTCCGGCGGTGGAGTCGCTTCAGCCAGGTTCCGGTATTGACCAGGAGTCCACCGTCGATCTCCTCGACGGCCGGTCGGTGGGTGTGTCCATAACAGAAGATTGCAGTCTCCGGATCCTCGGTAAACACCTCACGTGCAGCCGCCCTGTATGGCTTTTCGGCGTCGACCGTCAGATCGGTATCGAAGACCCCGAAACGCTCGATCGTCTGCCTGACGTCGCGTTTGAGCAGCAAAAACGGAATCCCCACGAGCAAGAGCAACGCCGCAACTGCCACGTTGACAGCCAGAAACGCCCAGACCGCCGAGCCAGCCAGCCCAAACTGGCCGAACAGGTCCCGGGTGACATCGACAGGGGCCGACCAGATCCCGGCACGGTCCAGGCCCGCAAACACCGCGAGGAGTGCACTGATATTGAAAAGCAAGAGAAACGGGACGAGCGCGTACCGGATCAGTGGGTTCATCTCACGATAAAAGTACTTCGAGAACAGCCAGACCGGCATCCATTCGGTCGGTGTGACCGCCTGGACATCTTTCAGCCAGTTGAAACGCCCGCGGTCGGAGAGTTGCCCTGCTCGACTCGTGACGCGGATATTGTAGTAGTAGCCAAGCGGGGCTGCGTGCTCGTTGCCCCAGTCCTCGATCCGGTTGTTGGGGTCTTGCTGGTGGCCGTGCTGGAAGTGAATCGCCCGGTCGCCGATCGGTCGGGTGAGTGACTGCTCTTGGACCAGGTCGACGTTGTACTCGGCAAAGCGGTCGACGTACTCGTCGAAGGCGGCCAGTTCGTGATCGTGGTTGCCCGGCACCATCGTGATCGGGACGGTTTCGCCGGTCGCACGGAACTGTTCGAACAGTTCGGGATACAGTTCCACAAGAGCCTCGAACTTCGCCGTTCCCTCGATGGTGGTAAACTCCCAGAGCCCAAATGCGTCGCCGTTGATAACCAACTCGGCGTTCTCGTTTGTCTCCTCCAGCGTTTCCAGAAATCCGAGGAGTTCGTCGAGAAACTCGACGTCCCCCAGCTGTTCGTCACCGCCGATGTGAAGATCGCTGATGACGTAGTAGACTGGATCGGTACCCATCGTCAGTGATAACCGGACCAACGCGTTTAATCTCTGCCTTTGACCGCTTTGCCGATTCGGTCTGGATCACCGCGGCGAGGCTCTTTGATTGGTGAGCCCCGGGCCTTGGCGACCGCGCGAGCGAGGCGGTAGTTCACACCGGGTGGAACCAGTCGGCGTATGCTTCGGGCTGCTGGTCGACAATCTCGAAGAACGTCGACTGGATGTCGTCGGTTACCGGTCCTTTGGTTCCCTCGCCGATCTCGTTGTCGTCGACCGACCGGATCGGCGTAACTTCCGCGGCGGTGCCGGTAAAAAACAGTTCGTCGGCGGTGTACAGCTCCCCGCGTGAGATTGTGGCCTGATCGTAGACGGTGTATCCCAGGTCCCGTGCGATATCGATGACCGACTGTCGCGTGATCCCGTCGAGGATCGACTCCGCCAGACCGGTGGTGAATATCTCGCCGTCGCGGACCAAAAATATGTTTTCACCCGGGCCCTCCGCGACGTTTCCCTCCTTGTTGAGGACGATCGCCTCGACATAGTCGTTTTCCTTGGCCTCCAGCGAGGCGAGGACACTGTTTACGTACGCGCCTGTCGTCTTGGAGTTTGTCGGGATCTGGCTGGAGGCGTGTTTGCGCCACGAGGAGACGGCCACGTCGACGCCTTCCTCGAGAGCCTCTTCGCCAAGATACGCCCCCCACGGCCAGACCGCAATGGCGATCTGTTCCGGACAGTCCGAGGGGTTCAAGCCAAGCATCCCGTAGCCGTAGAAGGCGATCGGTCGGATATAACAGGACGTCAGATCCTGGCGGTCGATCAGTTCGATGGTCGCCTCGGTCAACTCCGCCGGATCGTAAGGGATCTCCAGATCGTACGGTTTTGCCGAATCGTAGAGTCGTTCGAGGTGGTCCTCCCACCGGAAGATCGCCGGTCCCTTTGCCGTGTCATAACACCGCACACCCTCAAAGACACCGGTACCGTAGTGCAGTCCGTGTGTCAGGACATGGATCTGTGCGTCGTCCCAGTCGACGAACTCGCCGTCCATCCAGATCGTGTCGACATCCATCTCGTCGAATCCCATACCTGACAAACTCACCCCATCGTTAAGAGTCTTGACGGTCTGTTCCGGCCCGGGATGGGTCGTCACTCAGCCCAACCGTTCCAGTAGTTGCCTTCCCTCAAGATAGGGCAGGTCGTGGTCGCGGGCGTACGCGACCGCATCGGAGGGTGTAAGCGCGTCTCCGGTCTGTTCGTCGAGCATCTCACAGACGACGACAGCGGGTGGGAGGCCCGCTGCTTCCGCGAGCGCGACTCCGAGTTCGGTGTGTCCCTGTCGGTCGTCGAGCAACCCCTCGGCCGCCCGCAGCAGATGGACGTGTCCAGGCGAGCGGAACCGGTCAGCAAAGGAGATCTGTTCGTGTGTGGCCGCCGCCGAGCCAAGCGCCTGGATCGTCTTGGCGCGGTCTACGTCGGTGATCCCGGTCTCGGTGTCGCGGTGATTGACCGACAGTGAGAACGACGACCGGTCATCGTAGCTGAGATCGTGATCAGAGGCGGCAGGATGATCGAGTGCGTCCTGCAGGAACGGGAGAGCAAAGGCCTCTGCAACCTCGTGGCCGAGAGCGACACAGATCAGTCCTCCGGCGTCGTTCCGGAGACGGGCGACAGCGTCGGATGTCACTGCGCGGGCCGGATAGACGAGATCAGTCTCACCCTCGCGGTTGGCCGCATCGTGGAGACAGACAGGGTCATTCCGCTGGAATGCCTCGACTGCCGCGTCGACGCCGTTGCCTCGAACGTTACTTTGCCGTGACATAGATACTCACCTCCTCCCCATCGTCGAGAGCTAGTTCGTCCCGGAGCCGGTCCGGGGCGATCACTTCGAGTTGATCGTCGCCGTGGTGGGTCCGTTCCGGCGCGATGACGTGGGCCGGTTCGTAACGTTCCCCGCGGCAAACCAGCGTCGCCGGGTAGCAGTACGCAGGGCCAAAGGAACGGTCCTCTGACTCCCACCCCTCGATCTCGATCGGATCGAAGGCTGCCAGACGCGACCGTGCCCGGACGCTTTCCTCGATGAGATCGAGGTTCAGGGTTCCGGCGTAGGGCTCGTAACCGAGTTTCTCGCGGAACTGCTCCATATACCCCGGGAGGGTGATGTAGTGGCGCCCTTCCCCCATACCGCTGGTAACTGTGCCGGCGAGTTCCACCTCGAGTTCGTTGTCGAAGATTCGACGGTATGCCGCGTACTCGGCCTGTAGGCGTTGCTCACCGTCGTCCGTGATCTCGATCCACTGGCCGTCGCTCACCATCTCGCGGGTGACGTACTCCCCGTCTTCGAGGTGCTGGAGGCGCCGCGATGCCGTCTGTGTCGATGCGTCAAGTCTCTCCGCCAGTGCTGCACACGAAAGCTTCTCTTCGCTGTCGAGTGCCCCGGCCAGCGCGAGGTATTTCAGCGTCGCAACCCCGTCACTGCCAAGCGCCTGCCCCGTCTCTGACATACTCAAATATATGATGCCTGGATCCATAAGCATAACGGATACGTTATGCATCTCAGAGATGTTAATCAGTTGGCGCGAGAGGAACGGTTGGTCTGTTCAGCTGTTCTCCCCCGACGTATCCGGAGTTCCGCTAGGGTGGTCCGTCGTCGGGTTGCTGGCTGATGGGTGCTGTTTAGCACCACCGTCGCTCGGTTGCTCCCCGTCACCGCTCGACGTCTCCGGACCGACCTGTGACTCGCCGGTGTTGCTGGCGGACCCATGAACGCTGGCAAGTGATTGCTGGTCGCCGAGTACGCCCGACAGTGATTCGTCGTTCGTCTCGCCAAAGCCGGCGCTCAACAGTCGTGTCATAGCGTCTTCGACCGAACTGTTCATCTCTTCGTACCGTTCCGGATCGACCTCGATAACAAAGCCCGTCGTGATGTTCGGTGCCGTCGGCATAAAGAGAAGTTCCATGCCCCCGCTGGTTCGTTTTCCCGTCTTGAAAGCGGTCATATAGATCCCGTCCCAGACCTCGAGTCGGACCGGCGTCCGCAGCCCCTGGGTACCCGAGAATGCCGTCTCGATTGCCATCTTCGATGCGTTGTACACGACCCGCAGACCGGGCAGGCGGTTCATCAGGTCGTCGAGTGCTGTTTCGAGGATCGCCCCAGCGGCGGTCCGCATCAGGTAGCCAACCGAAAAAACTAGCAACACGAAAATGACGAGCGCGAGGACCACCCGGATTGGACCGGAATCGACGGGAATCGGGACTCGCGCGAGATAGCTGTATATCCACGCGAGGACGATGATCGTGACCAGAAGCGGCACGAGAATAATGAGTCCGCTCGCAAAGTCACGCTTCCAAGAACCCATTACTTACCTTCCGGTCGGAACGCTAATGAGTTCTTTTGTTTGCCGACAGTATCGTTCGTTGTCAGTTGCGTCGAGAACGGATCCAGTGCCCGGAGTACGGACCGTGCGCTTGTTTTCTGTTTGGCGAGTTTGTGGACTAAGTAGGCTGTCCAGTCGGTTCCGTACGGGACGTACTGCCAGAGATCGTGGTGTTTTGCGAGTTCGTACTGGGCCTGTGTGCGCACCCCCATCAACATCTGTATCCCGTAAGGAGTCCCGTATCGCTCGTGGAGATCCGCCGTCAGCGCGATCGTGGCCGGACTGTGGCTCCCGACCGCGATACCAGTATCAAAATGACAGAACATATACCGGAGATGCTCGGCCATCGCCTCGTCGGTGCGACCATCGGCCCGGGAGCCGATCAGGTCCGGCAGGGCGTTGCCGGACTCGACGAGTTGGACCTTCCCCGGCAGATCAGCGAGGCGTGCCAGATCCTCACGGGTTCGGCCGCGGTTCGATCGAACGCACACACCGATTCCCCTGTACTCGCGGGCGTGGTGTTCGAACGCGTCCAGTGTCGGGTCGGTCGTCGTGGAGTCCTCGGTATCGAGCCAGACAAACACGCCGTGGTCCCGCGCACACTCTATCACGGTGTCGAGGGTCTCCCGGAAGTACGCCTCGTCGACATCGAGTCCCAGTTGTGTCGGTTTCACCGAGAGACAGGCCCTGAGATCCGTCGCAGCAATGTCCCCGATCAGCCGCCGGTAGGCCGCCGCGTCTGCAGCCGCCGCGAGCCTGCTGTCGTGGTGTTGCCCGACCAGATGCAGAACGGTACCCACATTTTTCCTATCGAGTTGCCGTCCGTGTTCCAGTGCGGCAGGGCTCGTCTGGCCCGCGAGAAAGCGTCCGACGGGGGGAGGAAGCATACCCGGGGTTGGGTCCCGACTGGTATCAG
Organism: Haloarculaceae archaeon; assembly: GCA_028274885.1. Taxonomy (GTDB): domain Archaea; phylum Halobacteriota; class Halobacteria; order Halobacteriales; family Haloarculaceae; genus Halovenus. The sequence goes on along the minus strand of JAQCMX010000056.1, from coordinate 2,610 downwards.
GGTACCGGCGAAACTCAAAACATTAACACCGGGACGTTCGACACCACGAACATGGATACGTTGGTAGTCGTGGTGACGGCTGTCTGGACGATGTTGCCGGCGTACATTCCGAACAACGCAGCGGTGCTGGCGGGCGGCGGGCCTCCGATCGACGGCGGCCGGATGTGGGGCGGGCGCCGGGTGCTCGGCGGCGGCAAAACCTGGCGCGGAACGAGCGTCGGCTGGGCCGCCGGTGTGGTGCTTGCTGCCTTGCTGAACGAACTCCGGGAGCCGGTGTCCGATCTGCTCGGGGTCACGGTTCCCGGATTCCCGGGGCTGGTCGTCCTTGCGCTCCCTTTGGGTGCGATGCTCGGCGATATGGCTGCATCGTTTCTCAAACGCCGAAGCGGGCGCAGGCGGGGCGCGCCGTTTCCCGGACTCGACCAGCTTGATTTTCTCGTCGGCGCGCTCGTCCTCACTGCTGTCGTGGACTTCCCGTGGTTTCGTGACGTGTTTACCCCACCCGTACTCGCGACAGTGCTGGTGGTGACACCACTCTTGCACGTAACGACCAACGCGATTGCGTACTGGCTCGGACTCAAAAATGAGCCGTGGTAGTCGATAGGGATGTCCGGATCTATGTGCTTTTTACTCCGGGCCGTCGAAAGAAAACAATGAGTGTTCGCGGCGAACGGCTCCGGCTCGCCACGCGCGGATCGGCGCTCGCACGACGGCAGGCCGGAATGGTCAAAGACCGGCTCACGGAGCGACGAACCTCGGTCGAACTCGTCGAGGTCGAGACGACGGGCGATCAGATTCGCGACGAACTCATCCACCAGTTGGGGACGACCGGAGCGTTCGTCCGCAGCCTCGACCGGAAGGTACTGGACGAGGAACTCGAGGGGGCCGTCCACTCGATGAAGGACATGCCAACTGACCAACCGGACGAGCTGGTGGTCGCAGGGATCCCCGAGCGCGGGCCGGCAAACGATGTGCTCGTGACGCCCCGTGGTGTGTCACTCGCGGAACTCCCGTCCGGCGCCACTGTCGGTACGTCTAGTCTCCGTCGTGGCGCACAGTTACTCGCCGAGCGACCCGACCTGGAGATCGAACCCCTGCGGGGAAACGTCGATACCCGCGTCCGGAAACTGCTCGCACCCTCGCTCCGGCGCGAACACCAGCGCCGTGTCGAGGCCGCCGAGTCCGGTGAGGAAGACTCGGAGGAGTTCGATAGAACGCCAGAGGAGTGGTTTGACGACCTCGCGGAGATCGAATGTCAGGCGCTCGAACGCGAGGGCGGGACGGAGTACGACGCGATCTGTCTGGCCGAGGCGGGGCTGGACCGCAGCGGCCTCCTGTCCCAGCTACAGGTCCAGCACCTGCAACCCGAGAGGTTTGTCCCCGCGCCGGCACAGGGGGCGATTGCCGTGACGGCACTGGATGGCGAACTCGCCGAGGGGATCCACGATATCCTCGATCACCCACCGACGCGTATCGAGACGACCGTCGAACGGACGGTGCTCGGGGAACTCGGCGGGGGGTGTGTTGCGCCGGTCGGCATCCACGCCCGCCTCCAGGGCGAGGTCGTCGCAACGACCTGTCGGGTGCTCGCACGCGGCGGGGACGAGGAGGTCGGAGCGAGCCGTGACCTCCCGGTCAGCGACCACGCCGAAGCTGCCGTCGCCCTCGCTCGGGACCTCGCAGACCGGGGCGCGACAGAACTGATCGACCGTGCGCGACGTGAGAAACCTGACGATGCCAAACGAGCATGACTGACCACCGCGACACCCACACGACCGACAGCGAGGACACACCGTCCCCCACGGAACACATGTCGGGGGATGTCAGACAGCCCGCAGCAGAGACAAAACAGTCGAGCACGGACGACAATCAAGACGCTGGCAAGGTCTACCTTGTCGGCAGTGGGCCGGGGGATCCGGAGTTACTGACCTGCAAGGCCCGGCGTCTGCTGGCCGAGAGTGACGTTGTTCTCCACGACAAACTTCCCGGTCCGGAAATCCTCTCCGAGATTCCGGCTGACCGTCGGGAGGACGTGGGGACCCGTGGGCACGGCGACACGACGCCCCAGTCGTATGTCAACGAACGGATGGTCGAACTCGCCCAGCAGGGAAAGACAGTCGTCAGACTGAAAGGCGGTGATCCAACCGTCTTTGCTCGCGGCGGCGAGGAGATGACGTATCTCGCCGACCACTGTGTCCCCTTCGAGGTCGTTCCCGGGGTCACTGCTGCGGTTGCGGCCCCCGCGCTCGCGGGCATTCCAGTGACCCATCGTGATCATGCTTCCTCGGTAACGTTTGTCACGGGTCACGAGGACCCGAATAAAACCGAATCGGCGGTCGACTGGGACGGCCTCGCGGCGACGGGTGGTACACTCGTCGTGTTGATGGGCGTGAACCGACTGCCGGACTACACTGGTGCACTCGTTGCGGCCGGGATGGATTCTGATACGCCCGTCGCCATGGTCGAGCGCGCGAGTTGGTCCGGACAGCGGGTCGCGGTGGGGACGCTCGAAACGATCGTCAAGGTACGTGACGAGGTCGGGATCGAACCACCGGCTGTGACAGTCGTCGGTGATGTGGCAGCCACACGCGAGCGTGTAGTCGAGTTCCT
>JAQCMX010000041.1 GCA_028274885.1 Haloarculaceae archaeon | reverse complement strand
GCGCCGTGGTGACAATTATCCCTGTGCTTGGAGTGTACGTTCTCGGGATCGAACTGCCCGACGTAGTCGTCTTCACCGGGTTCTTTGTCGGTCTCGGGGTCCTCCCGGTTGGCCTGTACCTTTATGATCGGTATCACGAACATGACCTCGTTATCGCCGACCTTGGACAGGCAGTGTTCCGTTTAGTGGCTTATCTGAACCCCCTCCCTCCGGGGTGAACACGCCACCCTGGAGCTCGGATCCCGGCGACCTGCGACAGACACCTTCTCGGCATCGTTTAGACGCCGCTGAAGACGACGATGTGTGGCTTGGGGCGTGAGTGGGCCGCCTCGGGGTCAACCCCCGAGGCACTCGCCGTGTTTCCTCTGTAGCGCACAGCCAGACACGACGGATCTGCACCGCGTCTGAACGAGGCCCAGGGCGCGTATTTGTACGACGGGTACGAAGACCCGGGAAGGGAATCAGCCGGTTACTTGGGACCTTGCCAGCGGGCAACCGCACCAGTAGCACCGCCGACAGTCGCGTAAACAATGACCTCGTCGCCCTCTGGCTCTACGGCTGTCTCGAGAGTTGTACCAGCATCGATCGGCTTGTTGCTGGTCAGCGAACCGACACGGTCGGCAAACAGGCTCACCTCCTGTGGTTGTGCGACGAGTGTCTTGGCGTCGGTGTCTGCAACGACTTCGATCGTGAGTGACCCGAGATCGCCAGAATCAGGCGACTCGTAGCTAAAGGACAGCGCATCTTCCGGAACTGCCTGGCTGGCCGCCGTCTCAGACAACTCGTCTGTGGGGGCGGACAAGGTCGTGAGTTCACCGGCCGCCCCCTCGCCGTTGACCGCAAAGACGGTCACCGAGTCCCCATCCGGATCAACTTGGACTGCAACACTGTCGTTGGCGCTAACAGACCGCTCCTGTGGCTCGAACTCGGTGTATCCACCCGACTCAGCCTCTACCCGGATCCCTGCCGCGTCGGTATCCTCGGTGACTCCTACCCAGAGTTCATCGAACTGCTGGTCAGGTAGCGGCTCGTACTGGAACGTCAGCGCCTCTGGCGACACCAGCTCCGCTGCCGCTGCCTGCGAGAGCTCTTGTCCCGCCGGGTCCTCAGTCAACTGTTCGACATCGTAGGTCCCGGTAACGGTGATGCGGTCGTCGTTCACCTCGACCGACCTCGAATCGTCGACAGCCGCTGTCCCAAAGGCTGTCTCGATTGTCTCTTGTCTGTCCTCATCCAGGTCGGCTGCGGCAAGGGCGAACTCCGAATCGATACTGTCGCCCTCCGCGTCGAAATCCACTGCTGCGACCAGATTCTCGCCGGAGCGCGGCCTGAACTGCGGGTCAGCGTTGGGCTGGAAGTCCCCGAAGAGTTGCTCACCTGTTGCTGACCCAAACCGACCGACCACGAGATCACCAGACCCGGCCTGTTCGAGCAGTTCCGTAGCGGGTTCATCAGTCTCGAAGACCCGGGACTGGTCCCCGTCCCCGGCGGCAATCGTCTGGTCGAGTCGGCTGGTGTCTGACCCGACGATGACGGTCTCGTCTGCGACTGCTACCGCAGGTGGATCGTTCATTGAATCGGGAACCGCAACGGGCTCGTACCGGTCGTACCCACGGTCCGTGCTGGTCTGTTCGTGGGCAACACCAAACGTCTCGTCTGTTGACTCAGTCAATCGTTCATCTAGCTGGTCGGTTGCGAACGATCCCTCAGCGATTATGATATCATTGGCGACAGTGACCTCGTTCACCGTCGAGTCCGACGTAGCCGTGGAGCTCACGGCCTGGGTGAGGCCGGCAAACGAAAGCGCTACCTGGCCAAGCCCAACAGCTGCCCCGCCAATAACGAGCGGATACAGAGCCAGCGGATCATCGACGGCCAACTCCGAAGAGCCACTAGAGTCAGCTACGTTGTTTTCAGGTACATTTTCCAGATTAGCATAGGCAAAAAACAGTCCACTTTGATCTGTTGTCAACCATTGGCCGTAAGGCAGGTCCCTCGCCGGGTTGAATGTGTCCGTCGAGGAGTCGTCGGAATTGTCGTTTGCTTCCTGATCGTCATCGCCGGTGCAGCCGGCCAGTGCTGCTGTCAGGGCGCCCATCCCGAGCAGGAATCGGCGTCGACTCTGAGTTGTCTGTGTCGCACTGTCGTCTTTGTTGCGGGCAAAGCGTGGTGACATACTGGTGAATGCCTCTCTAATGGATATGAGTACTATTCTGTAAAGAGTCCCATAACGGCGTTTCACGCTGCGCAACAGTCCGGCTGTCGGTCTGATCGATCGGGATCGTATCTCTCCAAAAGCCACCGAACTGCTTGCTCTGAGCTCGTCCCAACCGAGAGCGACCGGGTCAGCGAGGGGTAAAAAGGTGGTTCTGATTTCACGCTTGGAGTCGTGTACCGGCAACATCCTGGTATCTGCCCCGTGTCCGGTGCGTTCGTACAAGATAGAACGCGCGTATCTCGCAATCTGAGTACGGCTATGTCCTGCGTCTTTTCTGACCGCGTCATTGTTCTGATATGAACACTATTTTCCGTCTGCTGTTGATACGGCCGGATGATGGAACCGCTCGAGATCGGATTACGGATTCTGGGTGGCCTCATCCTCATCGGAGTGAACGCCTACTTTGTCGCAATCGAATTCGCCTTGACTCGTCTCAGGCAGTATCCCGAATCGGAGCTCGACACGCCGGGTCTCGAACTCGCCTGGGACATGACCAAGGATCTAGAGTTTTATCTGACGACGTGCCAGGTCTGGATCTCAGCAACGAGTATCGCCCTGGGGATTATCGCCGAACCTGGGTTGGCAGCACTGTTCGAGCCGCTGTTCGAGAACACCACGCTCGCATCGGTTGGAGCCGGTTCGCTCCTTGGGTTTTTTATTATCAACCTGGTCCACCTCACACATGGTGAACAGACGCCAACGTACCTTGGTGTCGAGCGTTCCAAACAGGTCGCACAGTACGGAGCACGACCACTGTACTGGTTCGCAAAGATACTCGCCCCGGCCATCTGGGTTGGTGACTCGGTTGCGAAGGCGACACTCGGTCTGTTCGGTATCGAAATGACCCAAGCGTGGACAGAAACCGAGAAAGAAGTCATCGAAACCCGCGCAGACCTCCGGAACCGGCTTGGCTCGGTCCTCGAAGAAGGAAATCTGCCCGAAGAGCGCCGTGAGGAGATCATGAACGCCCTGACCATCGGTGAGCAGTCCGTGAGAGAAGTGATGATCCCCCCGGAAGAAATCGTTGCACTGTCCACCGAGGAGAGTCCCAAATCGAATTTTCAGACACTCGAAGAGCACCCACACACACGGTATCCACTGGTTGGTGACGATCTGACCGATTTCCAAGGTGTTGTCTATAGCCCGGCTCTGTTTACCCACCGCGAGCAGTTGTCCGGCGGCAACGGGAACTTCAGTGAACTCGCAGCACCGACGATGACCCTTTCCCCAGATACAGATGTGAGCGATGCGATTGATCAGTTCCAAACTGAACGGCAAGAACTCGCACTCGTCATCGAGGACGGCGAGGTGGTCGGGCTGGTGACTGTCACAGATCTGCTTGAGACGATCATCGGCGATATTGAGGATCCGCTGGACCAAGACGATCCCACCATACTCGATTAGAGGAGTTTGATGTACCGCTTTCGCGGATCAAAACGGCTGTTTCACGCCATGACACAGCACTATCTGTAACGTGGCCACGAAAACTACCGCAATGATCACTATCAGTGTACATCCTGGGCTCGTAGATCAGCGGTAGATCACCCCCTTGGCATGGGAGAGGCCCCGGGTTCAAATCCCGGCAAGTCCATGAACGAGCAGGCTTTTTCGAAGGACCCGAACGGTGGTGAAACACACCCCAGAATTTGAACCGGGAAAACGACATATCCCGCTCCTCCGGAACCGAATCCCAGCCGCTCTCGGCAAGTATCAAACGGGTGCGCACAAACCGTGAGTGGTAAGACCCAATACTACAAAGCCCCGGACATGAGCGATTCGCTCGACGAGGACCTGCGGCGACGGACCTGGGAACTGTTACAACCCGGCGAGATTGAACTCGATGGGCTGGTTTTTCAGACGGGTCTTGAGGGCAGCGAGGAGCCGGAGATGCACCAGGCGACAGTCGAGGTCGGCGAGATAATTGCGACACACGCGGGCCAGGACCCACAGGAAACGTTCGTATACTCCGGAACGGACGACTCCGAGTTCGCGTCGAACCAGCACCAGGGACGCACACTCGCGGACGAAACCTTCGTCTGGGAGTGCCAGCAGTTGTTGCGGAACGGTTCGTTCGACGTCGTGTTTTACTTTGAGGCCGACGCGGATACGGAGCGTCTGGTAGCAGACGCACAGGCAGCCGGCTACGAGGTAACGGCAATCCGTGGGGACGCAGACTCCCCGGAGACGGCCGTACTCCAGCTGTGATCGGCAGATACGGAGCCGTCGGTGGCTGTCGTGTCGTCGATGCAGACCTCGTCAGCTACCCCTCTTTTACTCCTATGTAACACATTGTCGATGTAGAGCTGTCTTACGATTTTGCCACAGACCACGGCAGGTCACACGATCGTTCGTGACCCTTTATATCTGGCCCGAAAGGAGATGCGGGTTAGGCCGTGACACACCGATATCTGTCACGTGGGCAGGAAAACAATCACACACGACCATGTCAGGGCTGCTCTCAAGACGGGTTACCGGACTCACGGTCTCACCACCGGCGTGATACTGACGGCTATAACTTCGTGAGCATATTCGACCCCGCGGGGGGTCGAAATTGCGCATGGGCTTATAGCCGTTAGTATGAGGAGGTGTCACGACGAGAACGTGCTATCGCGGCGTCTGAACCGTCGATCCGGCGGCCGGGATCGTGTCCGCCGCACTGGCCGACGTAATCCCTATCGGGGTGGGGGTCATATTCGAGGGTGATGGATGTTGCACTCATCACGGTGGGCGAGGAACTTCTCGCCGGCGACACGGAAAACGGGAACGCAACGTGGTTAGCCCAGCAACTCACCGAACGGGGGGTGACCGTTCGGCGGGTGCTGGTCCTGCCCGACGAACGATCGATAATCTCCGAACGAACGCGGGTGTACAGTGAGGAGTTAGACGCCGTCGTCGTGACCGGCGGAATCGGCGGCACGCCAGACGACATAACCATGGAGGCAGTCGGTGACGCATTCGGTCGGGAGATGGCCCCCGACGAACTGGCACTGGAAGCCGTCAGAGAGCGACTGGCGGAACTCGAGGAGGAGATCCCCGAACTCGACCTGGAGGTCGACGAGACGGCCGAGGCAAGCATCCCTGAAGGGAGTCGACCGCTGCTGAACACTGCCGGACTGGCACCCGGTTGCGTGCTCGAAAACGTCTACGTGCTCCCCGGACACC
>JAQCMX010000023.1 GCA_028274885.1 Haloarculaceae archaeon | reverse complement strand
GTTGCAACGTGTTCGACGCCGTCGATGCTGTGGGTGTCGAGACCAGCAACGCGGTGGCCAGCGTCGAGGGCGAGCGCGATCTCCGAGAGGGTGCCGGTGCTGCCGTCGACGGCGACCGTGGCGTCACCGTTTCGAACCACGAGGGCGTTACGGGCGTTACCCATCCCCGTTGCAACCGCAGTCTCGAGGTATTCGTTTCCGGCACGGGGATCGATCCCGGGAAGGATTCCGATCGTATGGCCGTCCTGTTCCTGTGCGCCATGACAGACCGCGGCCATGACACCCGATTGTCCGCCACAGACGACGACGTGTCCGCGGCGGGCGAGGAGTCTGCCAAGCGTCCGTGCAGTCTCGGAAGTTGCTTCGCTGACGGTCGAACCGCCGACCACGCTGACGCGCACAGTTGGACAACAGGTTCGCGGCTATTGAAAATTTGGAACGGACGACGGGGGAACTCGACCGGGTGCGTGGTGGGTCGGCGACTGGTAAGCAAAGCGGTTGTAGTGGTTCAGATCTGGTCGAGCCAGGTTTTAACGCGTGCTTCGCTGGTCTGGGCGATCTCAGCCAGCTCTGTAGCGTCGGTTTCCGCGAGATCCGCACTCGTTTGGATCCCTGCCTCAACGAGTCGCTCTGCGTAGGTCGGGCCGATCCCGTCGATAGTATCAATCGGTTCCGCCTCGGTAGCCGTTGCCTGGCTTTCCTCGACCGTCGTATCGACAGTTTCGGGTGTCTCGGTCTTCGCAGCGTCTGCGTCCTCGGCTCCGGAGTTCCCGGTTTGTTCGGATTGGTCGTGGAACCAGTCGGCGACCTCCGGCCAGACATCCTCGTGTGAGGACGAGGAGACAGCCAACCCGATGTGGCCGGTTGGATGCTCGACTGTGGTTACGTCGTCGCTGCCGACGACCTTGTTGAACGGTTTCGAGGCCTCCGGTGGAATGAGGTGGTCGTACTCCCCCATGATCTGGAGAATCGGCACGTCGATACGCTCGATGTCGACGTGCTCACCGTCGAGTTCGAGGACGTTCCGGTGGAGTTCGTTGTTCTGGTAGATCTTCTCGATAAACTCCACGTAGGCCTGTCCGGCGATATCGATCCCCTCGTCGAGCCACTTCTCCATCCGGGAGAAGTTCGCTACGAAACTGTCACTCTCCAGGTTCTCGTAGAGTGTGATGTACTTGCTCAGATAGTTGTCGACAGGGTCCATCAGTGCAAACCCCTCATCGAGGAAGTCCGCGGGGACGTTGCCGAAGGTGTCCACAACAGCCTGCGGGTCGTAGTACTCCTCGTCGCCCCACTTTTCGAGGACGCCGCCGGTCCGGTCAAAGCAAAGCCCCGAGGCCATCAGCGCGAGTGCGTTGATCTTCTCGCCGTGCAAGGCGGTGTGCATCGTGGTCATCGTCCCGCCCATGCAGTAACCGAGGAGGTTGATCTGGTCCTGACCGGACTGTTCGCGGATGTGATCCACGCAGTTGTCGATGTAGCGATTGACGTAGTCGTGCAGGCCGAGATGCTGGTCGAGGCGGGAGGGTTCGTTCCAGTCGATCATGTAGACGTCGTGTCCGGCCGCCACCAGCTGGCGGATCACGCTGCGGTCGGGCTGGAGATCGAGGATGTACGGCTTGTTGATGAGGGCGTAGACGACGAGGATCGGCACCTCGTTTTGTTCCTCTGTCATCGGCTCGTAGTGTAACAGCTCGAGTTTGTTCTCCTCGTAAACAACCGTCGAGGGGGTCAGCCCGACCTCGATCGTTTCCATCTCCAGAGCACGGTCCGGAGCGATCGAGCCGCGCTGAAAGGCATCAGCCGCAGTTTCTAACGCTTCGGTCTGTGCATCCAACGCCGCCGAAAAGGGGTTGAGCGGCATGGTTACTCTTCGATTGCGTCGAGTATGCGGTCGAGTTTCTGTTCAACCTCGTGCTGGCGACGTTCCAGTTCGACAAGACGTTCGCCGACCTCACCGACATCCTCGCGGGTCGGGAACCCCATCTGGGCGATCGTGTCCTGGGTCATCTCGTCGACGTCCTGTTGCATCTCCATCATGGCTTCGACGAGTTGTCCGTTCGCGGATGCGAATGCGCTCGTCGACATGACCTCCGAAAAGGCCTCGTTTGCCGACTGCAGCCAGATATCACGGTACTCCGTCGGATCGACATCTTTTCCTTCGACGGCGTCGGTCGCGCGCTCGAAGATGTCTTCGGCTGCGTTCATCCACACCTCGGCGGCACTATTGTAGCCGTCAATGCCTTCCTCAAGGACATTTTCCTCGGGGATCGAATCGTCGAGAGCCTCTGTCCAGGAGTTCAGAAACGCCTCCTGAGCCGCCATATTCTGCTCGACGGACTCGGCGACCGCATCGTTCATCTGTTCGACCATCTCGTTCCACTCGTTTTGTACCTGATCTGAATCGCTCATCGTGTTCTCCTGTAAGGGCGCGGAATAATGACCCCGACGATCTAGGAGTCAGCTGCGTCGACGGTCTGTTCCTGAATCTCGCAGACCTGCTGTTGAACCTCTTCGACCTGCGTCTGAAGCTGCTCGAACTGCTCTGTAATCCGCTCTGTGGTTTCGATCGAACGGGTCTCGAGTTCTGCATGTGCCTCCACGAGCATCCCGATCTGATCGTCCACTGTGTCGAGGTAATCGAGCGCGAGTTCGTCGTAGGTATCGGTCCCCGCTTCGAGTTCCTCGGCGAGGGCATCGAACGCCTCCGAGAACCGTTGCTGGAACTCAACGCCCTGGGAGAGGGCCTCCTGGCTCTGTGTGATCGTCTGTCGCTGCAGTTCGAACGTCGCGGTGAGAGGGTTCGCATAGCCGACCATTGTTACTCACTCCTGTTGCGCTTGACCGGAAGTACAACGGCCTGGACGATGTCACCTTCCGCGATATCGAGCGCCTCGCGCTCGGCATCCGGGATCGAAATACGGCCACCGCTCTGGATACGCGTCTTAAACATCGCCGTCTGGGTCATCGCACCGAGCTGGTTCATGTCCATCCCTCCGGACATGCCTGCATCCAGCAGCTGTTCGAACAGTTCCCGCTGTTGTTCGACCGCTTGTTCGCTGGTCTCTGTGAATAGTTTGAACATCTCTGGCGGCCACATCGGCCCGTCGCTGTCCTCTGACATCGGTCAACGGTGGGTACTCCCTGAGGGTATATAAATTTTGCGTCAGATACCATTCTATACCATAGATTGCCATTAAGTGTACCAGAAACGTACGCTGCTGTACAGATTGACCGTGGCACATACAGAGTAACGGTTCGGACAACGGGCACGAGAGTCGGGAAGGGCAGGGAGCGACGAGCGGGTGGTTGGGTGGTACCCGTCACCAGGAGGTGGCAGGTTTCGGGTCAGAACCACCCACACCATTTATTAACAGGTGCTTCAAAGATCTACATAGATGAGTTCCGAATCGCACCACAGTTCGCTGCTGGACACGTGGACAGAAACGTCCTCACACGTATTCGAAAGTGTGGTGGCAGTCAACCGTGCCGCCTTTGCTGCGATGGGGGTTGAGCCGGGCACAGACGAAACCACAGCCCCGGCAGAGCGTATCCAGGCCGAGGAGGACATGCCGGAGTGGAACACGGAACGAACAGTCGAAACCACGGAGAAACTGAGCGTCGGTGACCGATTCGAGTTCACCAAGACGATAAGCGATCAGGATGTTCGGGAGTTCGCAGCGACGAGCGGCGATACGAACCCGCTGCATCTTGACGAGGAGTTTGCGAAAAAAACCCGATTCAAGGGCCGTATCGCGCACGGAACACTGGTGAGTGGGCTCATCAGCGCGGCACTTGCACGTGTGCCGGGGCTCGTTATCTATCTCTCCCAGGACATGGAGTTTCACAACCCGGTTCGCATCGACGACCGCATCACCGCCGAGTGTGAGATTGTCGAAGATCTGGGCAACGATCAGTACCGTCTCACCACCCGCGTGCTCAACGACGGTAACGTGGCTATCAACGGCGAAGCGGTCATTCTGATCGACACGATCGCCGAGAGCTAAGCTCTGACCGCCCGGCAGCGCTTTTTTTCTCCGAAACGGAACTGTCCGCTTGACGGGTTACCGTTTGACCACGAGCATTGTGACCCGTTCGTGGATCACCTCGGGAAGTGTTCCTGTGGTCGCGGCGAGTTCGCGGTCGGTCACGTCGAAAAAGGTTCGGACGCGGTCAGTTTCGTACGCGCCGAGTGTCTGCTCGGATTCCAGTAACTCCGCTACCGCGAGTGCGGCCTGATCGGCCTCTCCGCCGAGGGTGACGACCACGACCGGACAATCACCCGTCGAAACCCCCATTTCCATCGCCCGGTCGATCTGTCGTCGACCGGCCGCGTACAACAGGATCTCAACACCACGATTACGGGCGATTGTCTCCCCGCGGTCGAATGCCCGCTTGGCGAGTTCGACAGCGCGTTCGAGATGTTTGCGGTCGACGACGTACCGGGCATCGAACGCTTGCACGGTCGAACCGTACGCATCCTCGATGGTTTCGAGTTTGTCGACGAACGCCTCGACATCGTCGATGTACGCGCGACCCTCGACGATCTCCATCAGAAATCACCCAGACTCGACTGGTCCTCTGTGTCGGTGTCTTCGGTCTCGGTCGTCGTGGCGCGATCCGCTGCTGTCGTTCCGTTGGCCCCTGAGCCAGGCTGATCTGACAGATCTGCGGCTTCGACTGTCGACATCGATGGCTCGGGGTGACCGGCGTTTTCCAGCACCGTCTCTGCGGTCTTTTGCCGGCCGCGCAGAGCAGCCAGGACGACTGACTTGTCGGCCTCGCGGAGTTGTGCCCGGGTTTCGATGCCCGCAGCGTACAGTCTGCGTGCGCGTTTACGACCCACACTGCGAACGCCGGCAAGATCGACCAGTTCGCTGCGTACGCCGTGTTCGACACGCATGCGGGCCTCACGGACCGCGTTACCCACCCCGAGATTCCGTTCCGATGACAGCGACTCCGCAGCACCGAGCAGCCACTGTGCGGTGTCGACCTTACCACGGATGTCGCCCGGCCCGACATCGTACCGGTCGGTGAGCCGTTCCTCGTCGGTTTCGCTGGCCCAGTCCTCGAGCAGTTTCGCGGTCTTGAGTGCCGACAGCCAGTCCTCGAAGCGCTCCTCGAACTCCGAGGGGGCACGGCCGAGCAGTTCTGACTCGCGCTCGTAGGCGGCCATCGTGTACTCCTCCTCGTCGCCCGAGCGAAGGTACAGTTCGTACATATCCGGCGTCCGACTCACCAGGTGGTACAAGCCGAGTGCGGTCGGGTGCTGGGCGTCCCGGAGCCCATCGAGGATCTCCGCCGCACTCATCGGGTCGAGATAGAGCCGCGAGACTGTGTGACCGATCCCCGTCGCTTCGAGCGTCTCACCGTCGCGTTCGAGAAAGTCGTTCATCTCGAGGTAGTCGATCACCTCGTCTGTCACTGTTTCGAGACGGTCACGCGCTGTGGTCTGTTCGGCGTACAGGGTTCCCTCGAGGAACTCGAGCAGCCCCTCGCGGGAGCGAGCAAAGCCCGAGGAGACTGTCGCGAGGATGTGGGTCCGCAGTGCAGGTTCGGCGGCGAGTTTCGAGCGGACTGGCTCCGGTTCCGCCCAGACGTAGCGTTCGAACAGCTCGTCGAGTTCGTCGTGGCTCTTGGCGAGCAGGAAGGCTTCGCCATACGGGTCGCGGCCGGGACGGCCGGCACGGCCCATCATCTGGTGGACCTCGAGCACCGAGAGTGGCTGCATGCCGCCGACAGAGCCATCGTAGCGGCGCCAGTCTCGCACGACCACACGTCGTGAAGGTGTGTTGACACCCGCGGCCAGCGTGGGTGTCGCGGAGACGACTTTCAGGAGTCGGTCGCGGAAGGCCTCCTCGACGAGTGTCCGGTGCTGTCGGGTCAGCCCAGCGTGGTGGAAGGCTGCGCCCCGCTCGACCGCTTCCGCGAGGTCCTCGCTGGTATCGGTGTCGCTTACGTCCCTGATCCGGTCTGCGATGTCAGCGAGGCGGTCTTCCTCCTCGCCCGTGAGAAACTCATCGGTCGTGGTCGCTAACCGCCGTGCTGCGGCCTCGGCGTTGCGACGAGAGTTGACGAACACGAGCGTCGAGCCATCGTCGGCGAGTGTGTCCCGGACGATTGCGGCCGGTTGGTCCTCATTCGACCGGACCGGAACGGGCTGCTGGTTTCCGTCCTCTAAGTGTGCTGCGTCGCCGTAATGGACACCCTTGCGCAACTCGATTGGCCGCCAGTCGGTGTCGACCAGGGCGGCGTCGAGCCACTCGGCCAGTTCGTCGGCGTTGCCGATGGTGGCCGACAGCGCGACCAGTTGCAGGTGGGGGTTGAGTGAGCGAAGTTTGGCGAGTGTCACCTCGAGAGTTGGGCCGCGCTCGTCGTCGTCGACGAGGTGAACCTCATCGGCGACCACACAGGATAGATCGTCGAGCCACGGCGCGTCGTTTCGCACCAGTGAATCGACCTTCTCGCTGGTGGCCACGACGATGTCCTTGTCGGCGAGCCACCCCCCGTCGGACTCGTAATTGCCCGTCGAAACGCCTACGTCCAGCCCGTAGGCCTCGAATTCGGCAAACTCGTCTTCCTTCTCGCTCGCGAGCGCACGTAATGGGACGATATAGAGGGCCTTGCCGCCCCGTTTGACGCTCGCGAGCATCGCAAGCGCTGCGATGAGCGTCTTGCCGCTGGCTGTGGGAACGGCCGCGACAAGGTTCTCACCCTCGGTGACCCCGCGCTCGACCGCCTCCGTCTGTGGTGGATACAACTGTTCGATCCCGTCCTCGCGGAGATAGTCGGGCAGCCACTCCGGTACACCGGGGATGTCCGCTACGTCCATTACAGGGGGTTTGGTGGGTGACGGTTTTTAAATGCTCGCTCCC
>JAQCMX010000002.1 GCA_028274885.1 Haloarculaceae archaeon | reverse complement strand
CGGGAGAGGATGATCGTCCCGCCGAGTTGAAAAAGCGGGATCGTGAGCACGTTCCAGCCACCGGTGTGAAAGAGCGGAAAGACCATCGGTGTGATGTCGTCGGGTCGCAACCCCCACGAAAGAACCGTGTTGAAGGCGTTCCACAGGATCCCACCGTGTGTCTGGACGACCTCCTTTAGAAGTCCGGTTGATCCACCTGTGTGCAAAAACAGGTGTGGATCCGAGAGCGCGGTTTCCGCCTTCTCGACCGGGGAACCGTCTGCCGGACGCGCATCCTCGTAAACCTTCCATCGGGACTCGATCTTGCGCTCGTCTTCGCTCGGGTCTGTCCCCTCGGACGACTGGAGACAGACAATCGGGAGCCGCGTTGTCTTTCGGTCGGAGTCGTGCAGTGCTTCGGTGACCTCCTCCTGGAAGCGTTGTTCAACGACGAGCAGACTTGGCCCGACATCGTCGAGCAACTCCCCGATTTCGCCTGGCGCGAGGCGGTGAGAGAGCGGTGCCAGGATCGCACCGAGCTTGGCGGTGGCAAAATACAGATCGATGAGCTCGATCCGGTTCCGTGAGACCACAGCAATCCGGTCTCCCTTCTCGATGCCTTTTTTCCGGAGTAACCGCGCTGTCCGGTTTGCACGCTCTTCTAGTTCGCTGTACGTGTACTCGTCTCCGGTTTCAGCGTCAATGAGTGCGACCCGATCCGGTGACAGCTGTGCTCGCCGCTCGCTCACTGCACCGACCCAGTCGTACTGTCGGTCGCTGTGTTCGTGTACTCTCATGTTGATCGTCCGTCAGCACCGTCGGTGTGGATTGGGGCAGATCCCTGGTTGGCTCTTTCGTGCGGCCAAAGGGCCGGCGTACCCACCTGACCACCGACCGTTCCCGTCAGTACCTCGCCAGCCATCGTGTCCCCCGGGTGACTGGACACAGCCAAACCCACACAGTGTGCGTGTGAGTACCGCTAATGACCCAGTATACAAATAATTCCATCCTGAGGGCGGCTGGGTGGGTTGATTTCGTGGGTCGGTGACTGTGGCGCCAACGTACGTCCTCTCGGGCCGGAAACGAGCCGTTCAGGACGGGCTGGCGCTCGTGTGTTCGTTCAAAAAGCCGAGAATGCGGTCGTTTACCGCTCGGGCGTGTTCGATAAAACAGAGGTGTCGTCCTTCGATTGACTGGAACGAACCCTTCGGTAACCCCTCGGCGAGTTCCCGGCCAGCCCGGATCGGAACCACTGGATCATCGATGCCGTGACAGACCAGCGTTGGGCAGGTCAGTTCGTACAGCGGGCCGGTCTCGAAAGCGGTGGCCGCCTCGACCTGGGCGTCGAAGGCTCTCGCTCCGGCGTCCTCAGTTTTGCGCCACTCACAGATTCGGTCCGTGACCGATCCCTGTCGGTCTCGAAACCGCTCCGAGAACGAACCCTGGAGTGAGTTCTCGAGGGCTCGCCTGTCCTCTCGGGGCGCAAACAGGTTTCTGAGAGCCGGCTCAGATACGTCCGCCCCGCTCTGGGCAGTGTTGAACACCGTCACCGAGCGCGCGCGGTCGTATGTCCGGGCGTACCGAAGTGCCACCATCCCGCCAAGTCCAGCACCGATGAGATGGACACGGCGCGTGTCCGTCTCCGAAAGGATGGCTTCGAGATCAGCTGTGAGTGTGTCAATCTTGTAGGGACCGGGCGGCGACCCCGAGTTTCCGGTGCCTCGCATGTCCCAGACGACAGTTCGGTACGGCCCAGTAATCGGGCGGTGTTGCCAGCCCCACTGCCAGGCACCGTAGCCCGCCTCACCGACGAATGCGACAGTCTCGCCCTCACCTGCGACCTCGTAGTACAGGTCGATCCCATCGTTTGTGATTGTCGTCACAGTTGTGTACTGTTTTGCGTGTTTGAATGTGGGTGATTGGGAAACGGGGTTCGCCCGGTGTCTGCCCGAGGGCCAGCCCTGGATCCGCGGGGCGATCAGGCGTCGAGTACCTGTCGGAGCACGTCCGGGGCCGCCTGCAACGCGTCGGTGAGTGCATCATCGTCGGGACCGCCACCCTGTGCGAAGTCCGGCGGACCGCCCCCGCCACCGCCGACCTTCTCTGCGAGTTCCCCGACCACCTCGCCGGCGTTGACCTCGACACCCTGGGGGACTGCCACGACGAACTGGGCGCCGTCGACACCCGAACCAAGGACTGCGATGTGTCCCTCGTCGACGAGCGCGTTTGCGGTCGCTCGAAGTTCGTCCATGTCGCCGTCGATGTGCTGGATGATCGCCGGTGTGCCTCCCACGTCGATCTCCTCCCCGGAGCCACCACCGCTCGCGCGGACCGCTGCGAGTTCCTCCTTGAGCTCCTCGAGACGCTTGCCGCGGTCTTTCCACTCCTCGAAGAACCGCCGTGCGGTTTCCGGGACCGACTCCGGGCTCACGTCGAGGACCTCCGCCGCCTCCGACAGTGTCTGTTCGGTTGTCTGTGTGGCCTCGATAGCCGCCTTGCCAGCAGCGAAGGTCAGTCGGATCACCCCGTCCTGAATCCGTTCGGTGTTCAGGATCTTGATCGCACCAACGTCTCCGGTCCGGCTGACGTGAGTGCCACCACAGGCTTGTGTATCCTCCTGGGCGTGAATGAGACGGATCTGTTCGCCCTCCGGAATCCCACCCTGATAGATGTCGAAACCGTACTTCGCTTCGGCCTCGTTCCGGTCGATCCACTCCTGTTTGACCGAGGCGTTGTCCATGACGTATTCGTTTGCGACGTGTTCGATCTGGCGGATCTGCTCGCGTGTGATCGACTCGTAGTGTTTCACGTCAAGACGAGCGCTGTCGGTGCCTTTCTGAGCACCGGCCTGGCGGATGTGATCACCGAGGACCCGTCTGGCAGCGTGACCGACCAGATGCGTTGCGGTATGGTGGTGCATGTGCCTGCGTCGCCGCCCCGCGTCGATCTTGCCGCGAACGAACTCCCCTTTCCCCGGGTTGTCGTCGGTGCTGTGGACGATCACATCCTCGACGATCTGGACGTCAGTTACTCTCCCGGTCACGTCATCCGTCGAGAGTGTCCCGTGGTCGGATGGCTGCCCGCCGCCTTCCGGGTAGAACATCGTCTGGTCGAGAACCACGTCGTACCCCTCCTCCCGGTCGAAGACCTCGAGCACCATCGCTTCGAACTCCAGTCGGCCCTGATCCTCGTAGTAGAGACGATCCGTCTCCGGCAGCCCCGCGAACTGTGCAGCCCCCTCACCGCCATTGGAGTCCTGTTCCTCCGGTTCCTCACCGTGGCGTTTCGCGACCAGCGCGTAGAAATCGTCCGGAACCTCGACAGCAACGTCGTACTCACTCGCAATTGACTCGACCATGTCGGGTTGGATCCCGTGGGAGTCGTACAGTTCCACGAGTGTCCCCGTCGGGATCGGCTCCGTATCCCCGGCGTACTCCTCCGCAAGTTGCTCGACGCGCCGTGAACCACGGTCCAGTGTCTCGCGGTACCTCTCCAGTTCCGTCCTGACGACGTCACGGATCGTATCGCGGTTGCTGTAGCCGAGGCGTTTGGCCTGCATGTCCACGAGTTCGTCCAGCGGGGCGTCGACCCCGGCGTCGTCCGCGAGTCGTTTCGTCCGTCGTAACACCATCCGGGACAGATATCCTGTCCCGACGTTCGACGGAACGATCCCGTCGCCGAACATGTACGCAAGCGTTCGCGAGTGATCGGCGATGGCGTAGATGGCCTCCAGGGGCGCAAGCAGTCGCCGCAGTCGTGTCACGTCCACACCGAGTTGATTTGCGATGTCGGCTCTGGCCGCCTCGACGTCATCTACGTCGTCGATGTCCAGGTTCCCGGAGAGTCGGGCAGCGTCGTGGACGATTGCCGATTCCTGGTCACTGAGATCGATCTCAGCGTTTTCCTTCAGGAACTCGATCATCTCGGGATAGACCGCTTCGTACACTGTCGGCGTCCCCTGGCTCATCCACGTCCACCGTTCCAACCCGTAACCGGTGTCGACGACGTAGGTGTCCATCTTCGAATAGCTGTTGTCGTCCTTGAGCAGATACCCGCCATCAGGGTCCTGTTCGAGTGACATAAACACCAGCGTCGCCAGTTCCAACCCTCTGTAGATCACCTCGATGGCAGGGCCCGCATTGCCCCCACCCACCCACGGATCTTCGATGTACGTAATCTCGTCGAGTTGCGCCCCAAGTTCCCCGAGCAGCGTGTCGCACAGTTCGACGGTCCGGTCTTTCCAGTAGACTTCGCCCTCGTAGGCGTACCCGTCGGCATCTTCGCGTGTGTTGAATGCGTGGTGGGCCATCATCTCGAACGCCATGGTGTGGCGCCCGGTCTTGCCGACGTTGTCGATGTCCTGCATTCGGATACAGGGTTGACTGATCGTGAGCGGATTCGCCGGCGGCGGTGTCTCTCCGCTCGTCACCAAGGGTTGGAAATCGTAGATCGACGCCTGGGTCAGTAACACGTCGTCGCGCCACCGATTGGCAGCCACAGGATAGGGGTCAACACGCTCGTGGTCACGTTCCTGAAAAAAGGAGAGAAACACCTCCCGCATCTCCGAGAGCGAAAACTCCTCGTCAAAGCCCGGATTGTCGATGAACCCGTACGTCTCACACGGGGGTTCACCGCAGGTCACTCGAGTTTCGTCGCGCGTCCAGAACCGCGCCCCACACTCTGAACACTCCATCCGGCGGAAGCCGTTCGCCTCGAAGTAATCGAGTTCGTACTCCTCCGCGAGGTCGCTCATTGGCTGTAATGTGACCTACCTGCGCGTAAAACTGTTCCGGAGACAGTTCTCTCGGGGCCCGGAAATGCTATACAGTCACACCACAAAATCGGCATCTTAGGTCCCCTACCCTTCTAATGGTCCGGAACAGCACACATCCGCTGGGGACATTTCTCGTCAGCGAGGACGGTCCCACGCTGAGCGCACAGCCCGGGCAGAGGGCTTTGGCCTCGTTGGTGGTGGTACCTTTCGCTGTCAGGACCGCCCGTCGCCGGTCCGGAAGGAGTAGTCTAACATCTCCGCCGAGTGGGTGAGCGATCCCATCGAGATGACATCGACACCGGTTGCGGCATATGCTGGCAGATCCTCAATAGTGATTCCGCCGCTGGCCTCGACAAGCACGTCCGGGTAGTCGGCTTGAATCGTGTCGACTGCTCTGCTAGTCTCTTCCGGGGGCATATTATCTAACAGGATAATATCGGCTCCGGCCTGGGCAGCACGGGGCGCGCGGACAGGATCCTCTACCTCCACTTCGATCTTTGTCGTGAACGAACCCCGTTTTCGAAACTGTCTGATTGCCTCCTCGATACCCATCTCGGCCACGTGATTGTCCTTGACCATCATCATATGCGAGAGGTCAAGCCGGTGAGTATCACCGCCTCCAGCGACGATGGCTCGCTTCTCGATGCTCCGGAGACCTGGCGTTGTTTTGCGGGTACCCGCTACCTGTACGTTCTCCGATACTTCGCGTACGGTGTCCACCGCCTTTCGTGTCTTAGTCGCGATGCCCGAGGCATGTCCGGCGAGGTTGACCGCTACGCGTTCACCGCGGAGGACGTCACGCGTGTGCCCTTCGACAGAAAGGACACAGTCCCCGGCTGATATCCGACATCCGGTTTCGGCGGTCGTGTCACAGTCGATGTCGAGATAGTCGAAAACAGCCGCCGCGGCGTCAAGCCCCGCTGCCACACCGGATTCTTTCGCGACGAGTTTCCCCGTCGTCTCGCCGGACACCTGGTTGTTCACGTCATGATGGCCGACGTCCTCGGCCAGCCATCGCTCGATCGTTGAATCGGTAAGCATTATCAGTCAGACACGAGGGCATCCGCCTGATCGACGAGGTAATGACAGCCGACCGACTCGTCACGTTCACTTGCAGCCCGCGCTATAAGCAACGAGACGATAGCTGCCGACCGCAGTTCGTACAGTGGGCGCGACGTGCGGGTACGAACGTAGGCATCGACCTCCCCTTTCAGTCGGCGGAGGACCGCCTGTGAGCGTGAAAGACCCTCCGGCGATCGCTCGATGCCCACCTGTTCGTCCATGACGCGCCGGAGACGGTGGAACTTCTCGCGGGCAAACGTGTCTGGCAGTGCGGGGTCGCGGTCCAGCAGTTCCGGGGCCTCGATACGCTCGACGGCGTGACCTGTCGCGGCGTCACCGGCGCGTCGACCCCAGACGAGTCCCTCGAGCAGCGATGTCGACGCGAGACGGTTCGCACCGTGGACACCGGTACAGGCACACTCACCGACGGCGAATAGACGGTCCAGTGAGCTCTGCCCGTCCCGGTCGACGTCGATGCCGCCACAGAGGAAGTGCTCTGCCGGCGCGACTGGAATTTCCGGCAGACTAACACCGTGATCGTTGCATTTAGCGGTCAGGTCCGGAAACTCCGACTCGAACTCGATCGGCGAGACATCGAGAACAACCTCGCCTGTCTCCGCGCGTTCGGCTTTAACGGCACGGGCGACGACATCACGGGGTGCGAGTTCGGCGTCAGCGTGGTACTCAGGCATGAACCGGTCACCGTCACCGTTGCGCAGTATCCCACCCTCGCCGCGGACAGCCTCGCTGACGAGAAACGTCCCCTCCTCGGTGTGTACCGCAGTGGGGTGAAACTGAACGTACTCCATATCAGCAACGTCGGCACCCGCAAGCGCGGCCATCGCGATACCATCGCCGGTTGCCCCGTCAGGGTTTGTCGAACGAGGGTAGAGTGCGCCGATACCGCCCGTCGCCAACACGGTCGCCCCGGCGAAAATGGGTGCCCACTCACCATCCTGTTCTATCATCACGCCATAGACGCGACCTTCGTGGCGGATCAGTTCTAGCGCGGCGGTGTCGTCGAGCATCTCAACGTCTGTCTCGTCAGTGATATAGTTCAAAAACGGGACGTGAATGTGCTTGCCCGTGGCGGCGTCGACGTGGAGGATTCGGGGTTCGTCGTGAGCCGCTTCCTTCCCGTAGTCGAACCCATCACCGTTCGTATCGAACTCAACACCGAGTGTATCAACGAGGATGTCACGCACTGCGTCGTCGGCTTCGGTAACGAGCGTTTCGACTGCGTCGGGGTCGGCTGTGCCCGCCGACGCCTCGAGAATGTCCTGTGCGAACTGATCTGGATCGTCGCGGGTGACCGCGATACCACCTTGTGCCCACCATGTCGACGCGGCTTCCGGTCGGCTGGCTTTCGTCACGAGTGTCACGTCCGCGCCCTGTCGGTCGGCCTTTAGTGCCGCGGCAAGTCCCGCGATGCCGGCCCCGACAACGAGAACATCTGTGCGTTTTCGGTCCATTTGTCTCCTCAGATCTCCAGCATTCTGTCAAGTGCCACCTGTGCCAGTTCCTTCTCCTCGGGGGCAACCTCGATGACATTTCGCTCGCGGCCGTCGAGCAGTTCCTCGAGCACCCAGGTGAGGTAGTTCGGGTCGATCTGTCGCATTGCATTACAATCCATGCAGGCGTCGCCACAGAGTGGCACCACGTTTACCTCGGGGTGCCACCGCGAGAGGTGGTTCGTGAGGTGCACCTCGGTGCCAATGGCCCACGTTTCGCCGGGGTCTGCCCTCTCGATTGTCTGTGTGATCGTCGATGTCGAACCGACGACGTCGGCGGCTTCGACGACCTCTCGGCGACACTCCGGGTGGACGACGACGTTGGCATCTGCGTGTTCCTCGCGAACCTGTTCGACGTGCTCGGTCCGGAAGCGTTCGTGCACCTGACAGTACCCCTCCCAGAGGATGATGTCATTGCTGGTCGCCTCCTCGGCGGTGATGCCCTCCGGGTTCCATGGATCCCACTCGACTATCTCGTCTTCCATGTCGAGTCGGTGTGCAGTGTTCTCGCCGAGATGTTTGTCCGGCAAAAACAGGACCGTGTCACCCTTGTCGAAGGCGTACTCGAATGCCTTGTGGGCGTTGGAGGATGTGCATACAAGCCCCCCCTGGTCGGCACAGAAGGCCTTCAGATCTGCGTAACTGTTCATGTACGTGATCGGGATAATGTTCTCGTCAGTCGCGGCGGTTAGTTCCGCCCACGCTGAATCGACCTGCAAGGCCTCGGCCATCCCTGCCATCGGGCAGGACGCCTCCATGCTGGGAAGGATGACCGACTGGCTGTCGTCGGTGATGATGTCGGCCGACTCCGCCATGAACGTCACCCCACCGAAGATGACGTAATCTGCGTCGGCGTTTGCCGCCTCCTTGCTGAGTTGATACGAGTCGCCGATAAAGTCGGCGTGTTTGACTATCTCCCGGCGCTGGTAGTTGTGACCGAGAATGACCACGTCGTCACCGAGTTCTTCGAGCGCCGCCTCGATACGCTCCGTTCGCTCTGTCTCGTCTAACCCCCGATACTCTGCTGGAAGTTGCTCGAGATTGTCGTATTTAAATAGACTCAGGTCGGTTTCGAATTTTGCTGTTTGCATTTCTGGCATGTATTCTCACTCAGTAAGTACGATATTCTACGAAGTCATGGTTTGAAAAGATTTTGTATTCAAAAGACAACCCCGGTGACTGAGCGTCCCCCGGATCGTCGTCGCGATTCGGGTGTGCCGGCACCAAACCTGTCGGGGGAGAGCGAGGCAGTCAGATGTCGGCGTCGGGTTTGCGGTCGGCGTGTGACCGTACCCACAGGTTTCCGATGCGGGAGAGTCGTGTCCGGTAGGACTTTCCGTGCTTTTCCTGCTCGATATACCCCTTTCCGCCCGGGCCGAGACGGTCGACGTTATAGATAACCTTCGAGCGAAACGAGTCGGTGTACTCCTCGCCGAGTTCCCGGGAAAGTTGCTGGGCAAGTTCGCTCACGCTCTCAAACTCGCCGTGTTCGCCGAGGGTAAATAGGATCACCTCCTCGAACGGCTTGACATTCGAGAAGGAGGCGACCGGAAGTTCGACGACGTGACTGCCGTTTATTTCCTTCGCACCGATGGTGGTCCCGCGTTCGTCGAACTCGTTCAGGAGGTCCTGTGCACTTTCCAGGCGGTGCTGCACACGCTCGCTATCTTGGACTTGCTCCTCGTCAATATCTCTCAGCAACGCGATCTGTGCCCGTAGTTCCTCGGCGAGTTCCGTTTCGAGATACTTTTCGGGGGCTGTATAGTACGTGTGAATCCGCCGGCGGTCGTCCTGGCGCTCAACCATAATCGAGTGGGCAGCGGTGGCAAAGCCAAACGAAACTGTCCGGGGCATCGCAGAGATGTTTACCCACACCTCGGCCGTAGCGGTCGTCTCACCCCCGCGCTCCCGGTCGAGTTCGGCATTTATCAGTTCGAACGCCTGTGCGAAGGCGCTGTCGTAGTCGTAGACATCTTTGACGACGACCCGGACAGTTTCGGCACCCAGGAGATTCTGGTAGTCCTGTTCGAGTTTCTCCGCGAGGTCACGGGAGTACTTGACGTTGGCCTGACTTCCGACGGTTCCTTCAAGTAGGACGACCCGATCGACGTCCATCTGCTCACGAACCAACGGCACGATCAGCCGGTCGTAATCGAACCCGACCGGGACGATGTGTGTGTTCATACTTGATACTGCGGGTCTGGATTCAAAAACTACCAACATATAGCCGACGCCGTCATCTCAGGACCGGTTAGCACGGTATAATATACCAACGCTTATGATTTGAGATTCGTATCGATTAGACATGCCGGAGGATAACCTGGGGGGAGGAACCGAGACAGAGGAGTGTATGTACGGCTGGCGGGTTCGCGGTATCGAAGCGGCACTAGCAAGACGGGGGCTGACCGAGGGACCGCTAACTATCGAACAGTTGACTGATCTTGGCCATCTGGATCAGTACCACTACTATGGGACCGATGCCTGCGACGAGGCCATCTCCGTGTTGGATCTTGACGACGGGCGCACCGTTCTCGATGTCGGGAGCGGCGTCGGTGGACCGGCACGATACCTTGCGGCCGAAACCTGCTGTCGGGTCCATGGCGTCGAAATCCGGACCGAGTTGGTTGAGATCGCCCGGGAACTGACCGAACGGGTCGGACTCGATGATCAGGTGCGATTCAGCGCCGCCAGTGTCGCCTCGGTCACGCTTCCAGACGAACGGTACGACCACCTCATCGCTTGGCTCGTACTGTTACATCTGGACGATCGTGTCTCGGTCCTCTCGAAGTGTCGTCGTGCGCTACGGCCCGG
>JAQCMX010000277.1 GCA_028274885.1 Haloarculaceae archaeon | reverse complement strand
ATCCCCGACTGGGACCAGCACAACGACGAGTCACTGGCCGCCGAGGTCACCGGGTACGCCGCGGAAACCGAGTACCCGCGGATGTTCGACGACACCACCGATCGAACCGGCCACGAGCACGACAGCACCTCCCGCGGCCGGAGCGATCTCCCACCGGGCACGGGCGCGCTCACAGACGTCTCACTGGACGAGGACGCACAGGAGGCGCTCTTGCGGGCGCGTGAGATGACCCGTAAGCGCCGCGCAAACACCGACGAAGACGGGTCCGAAACCGAATAGTTCCCGCAGAGCAAAGCTTCTGACATGGAAACCGAGGGACTGTTCGCACCCGAGACGCGTACGGCGGCACGCCAGCGCTACGAGACACTCGCGCCCGCTGCCGGGGCGGTCGTTCGCGAGACTGCACGCGCGATGTCGTTCGACAGCGGGGAGTACGACCGCCGCGTCACCGGTGAGGTGGTCGACACCGCCCGGGAAGCGCTGTTTGCCTCGCTGCTCGAGGTGATGATCGGCACCCGTAAGGAGTACCAGGAGTGGTGTGACGCCCACCAGTGTGAGCCGATCGAACTCGGGAGCGGGAACGTCGACAACGCCGTCTGGCACGCCGCCCCGTTCGCGGAGGCGGTCGTAGCCGCCACCTTCCAGAACGAACCTGACGCCGCGATCGACACACTCCGGCGGCAGGCTTTTAACCGTATCTACAGCGATATCCTTGCCGACGCCCCAGACGCCCCTGGGGAAACCGGGACCCGTTCGACTTCCGGCGAAGCCGACGACCCGCCCTCTGGGGTGGGAACCGATGAGTGAGGACAGGGATAGCGAGAACTGGCGCGTCGTCGAATCGGTCACGGAGTACGAGACAGGGTGGTACGAAGGGGGGTACGACCTCCTCGAACAGCCCGACGGGTCCCGGAAGCGCTACTACTGGGCCGCGCTCGATCCGGCGGTCGTCATCGTCGCTGTCGCGGGCGACTCGCTTGTGATGGTCGAACAGTTCCGGCCGGCGATCGGCGAGCACTGTCTGGAACTGCCGGCGGGACTGGTCGAGGACGGTGAGTCCTACACCGTCGCGGGTGCCCGGGAGTTGCGCGAGGAGACCGGCTTTGACCCCGCCGGTGTCTCGCTTCTCGAGGAGTTCTGGTGTGCAACAGGTGTGTTACGTCATCGCCGCGGGATCGTCTTCGCGGAGGGGCTCGAACCGGTCGGTCACGACCGCGACGACAACGAGTTTCTCTCCGTTCGGTCAGTTCCCGTCGCCGAGGCGCTCGACCGGGCACGCGAGGCGCCAGCGAACGATGCCACCATCGAAGGCATCCTGCTCGCTCGCGATGCGGGGGTTCTGTGATCCCGTCCCAGGCTAGTTCCGATCGTTCCGTCAGTCGTAAACACCACGGGACAGAACCTGGTGTATGGACGGCGAAATCGATCCAAACGAGCTTGCGGACGTGCTCGGGGACGACGGCCCGCTCGTGGTTGACATCCGTCAGCCGCCGTCGTTCGCCCGCGGACGAATCCCGGACAGTGTGAACGTACCACTCCCACAGTTGCCACAGGATGTCGACCGCATCGCCGACGCAGACCACGTCGTGACCGTTTGCCCGCACGGCAAGGCCAGCGTCCGTGCAGCCCGCCTCGTCACCGCCTTCGAGGGGTTCGACGGCCGCGTCGAGAGCCTCCGTGGCGGCCTCGAGGCCTGGGAGGGACCACTCGAACGTGACGAGGGCGACACCGACATGCCGGCAGACGACCGCGTGGAGCGCAGTTCCTCCGACGCACCATTTTGAGCCACCTGTCTCTCGCCCCGGCGATCACAGCGGGGTAAGCAACGCCGTAGAGTACAGGGACACAAGCTATATTCCCGTCGCCAGGGTAGAACGAACGGACCGACATGACCGAAATCGACCTCGACCTGTATCGCGAGTACAACGATATCGGAGGGGAGGACCCCGCGCCCCGACAGCCTCGCGGTGACCCAGATGTCGTCAACGACGACTTTCGCGCCTGGCTGTTCGACGCCGACGAATCAGAGACTGTCCCCGACGTGTACGTCGTGGACCGCAACCCCGACCCCCTCGATTTCCGGATGTGGGTGTTCGTCGGTCGGGGGGAACACGCCGCGTTTGCCATGCGCGCCTCACACCGGTATGGCAAGGACGAACTGCCCCCTGAGGGCAGAGAGGACTGCTGTGAGGTACTGATGGCCGGCAGATCCCTGGCCACTCGCCACTGTCCCGAACTCGTCCGCGAGTTTGTCGCGGAACTGACCGGCGCCTCGGTGGTCTCCCCGGACGGGCCAGACGGTGACCGGAGTGGATCGATCAACTACCGGTGAACGGTCGGGGTGTCGTGCCGGGAAACTGGTTGCGACTTCGTCACAGACCCCGAGCAAGTGAGCACCTCGTTACCGACTGATCACTGTTGAAACGGGTGGATCAGGCCGGGTACACCACACTGGACGGAGTCCCTGCCCTTCCGGTGAAGCTGTCACACTGGACTCCAGCCACAGACCGAACACTCGGTGGCCCCGTTGGCGTGCAGTCCGCCACATTCCGGACACTGCTTTTTGTTGTAGTTTTTCTCCCAACCGGCGTCGTCAGTCTCGTAGCCACGCCGTGAAAGAAACTCGTCGAACATGTCTTCGGTTCCCGGTGCAGACGCCATACATGGTATGCTATACCACACCAGCATATAGTTCTGTCGGAGCCGACCCATATTGTCACCACCACGGCGACACAGTGAGAGTAGTGTCGCCTTCGTGGGATGTCCGGGCCCCGGACCGATCGCTTGTGATGATCAGCGGTTGCTCGTCGAAAGTCGCGTCGTTTATCAACCCGCGGCGCTACTTATCGCCCAATGACTGACCCCACCCAGGTGACCCGTCTGTTCGGCGGCCCGGGTAGCGGAAAAACGACGGCGCTTCTGGACAGAGTCGAACAACTGCTTTCGGAAAACGAGGACATCGAGATTCGTGACGTGTTGGTCGTCTCGTACACGCGGGCGGCGGCGGCGGAGATTCGCGAACGCCTCGCCGAGCGGCTGGACACGACACCCCGTGCTCTCCGGGGAAACGTCGCCACGATGCACGCGAAAGCCTACGATCTCTTGAATCTCTCGCGTGGCGACGTTGTCGGCGAGTCCGACAAGGAGGAGTTTTGTGAGGATTACGGTCTTGATTTCGAAGACGAGTACGAGGGATCGCGGCGCCGTTCGGCCCGCTCGACGACGCTTGGAAACAAGGTGATCGCGACCAGCCAGTGGCTCCAGCGGACCCGCCGCGATGTCGGTGACTGGTATGACGTCCCGTTCAAGTGGAACGAGGAGACGGTTCGTCTCCCACCCGAGATCGACGACCAGGCACAGACCGGTAACAAGTACACGCCCACCTGGCCCAGTGATGACGACCGGGTGGATCTCCCCGAGGCCATCCGAGCCTGGCGCACCTGGAAGGGCGAGCAGGGTATCGTCGGCTTCGCGGATATGCTCGAACGGGTCAAACAGCGCTCGCTGCTTCCGAACGTCGACTACCTCGTCATTGACGAGTTTCAGGACATCACGACGTTACAGTACGACGTCTACGAGGAGTGGCGCCCACACATGCAGCGGGTACTGATCGCTGGCGACGACGATCAGGTGGTTTACGCCTGGCAGGGGGCTGACCCGGATCTACTGCTCGAGGAAGATGTTGACGAGGACGTCATCCTCCCTAACTCCTACCGGCTCCCGTCCCGGATTCTCAACGCCGTCAACCAGGAGGTCAGTCACATCGACAAGCGCCAGGAAAAGGACCTCGAACCACGGAAGGAAGGGGGAACCGTGGAGGCGCTCCGGAACCGCTCGATGCTCGACGTCGTTAGGGAGGTGCGCCGGACCGTCGAGGAGACCGACGAGACCATTATGATCCTTTGTCGGGCCCGATATCAGCTGTTTCAGTTCATCGATGAGTTCATTGACGAGGGGATCCCGTTCAAAGCCTTGACCGACCAGCGGATGTGGACCGATCGACTGACACAGTACGTCGACGGCATCGAGGCACTCGCCGAGGACGAGCGGCTCACTGGCTTGCAGGCCCGGCGGCTCGCGGACATGCTCGCCGACTCCGCGTTCGGAACCGGCGAACGCGACGACCTCTTTGACGCCCTCGACGACCGCGAGGAGGCTGCCGACACGGACGACATTGCTGAGATCGATATCGAACCCGATCTCGTGCGCGAACACGCCCCATTCGCCCCTGACCCACCCGCAGCGGCCGACATGCTGCGGAAGGTGACGAACTTTCAGGAACGCAGCGTCGATGCGTACTTCGCGGGGGAATACCACGGGATCGAGCGGAACCTTGTGCGGGTCGGCACCATCCACTCCGCAAAGGGACGCGAAGCCGATCACGTCTTCATCGCCACCGACCTCACCGAAAAGGTCGTCGAACAGATGGCTGCAACGGTAGAACAGAACGGCCAGGCGGTCCCCGGCGACAGCGAGTTCACCAAACACACGAGTCCGGTACCCACCCTGACAGACAACGAACGCCGTGTCTTCTATGTCGGGATGTCCCGGGCGCGGGAGCGACTCGTCGTCCTCGAGAACCTCGTCGACGGTGCCCCTACCCTTCCTATCGACGTGTTACTCCACAACGAACCGACCGATAGAACGCTCGAGGAACTGCTGGACGACGTCGCAGAAGCGCCGGTCGCCCAGTGATCGCCAGGTGTCTCCTGCGAGCATCCGAGTTTCTCAGTCCAACGAGGGTAGCCACAGACAGACCAGAGTTGTGCGTGTAGAGCTGAAAAACGGGACCGATGGGATCCGCGAGGCCGGGGGATACAGGCTTATACCCATCCCAATCTAACGGGAGGTATGAGTCTGGACGTGGAACTTCCAGAGCCACCGGAACTGGAGGGGATGGATCCAAACGAGTACGAGGACGCGGAGGTCGTCGGTGACACGGACTACAGACGCGACGAACTGGAGGCGTTCCTCCGGAAGGGTGCCTGGGCGGAGTCGTTCGACCAGTGGGCCGCCGGGACGAATCTCGCGGAACGGGAGTTCCGGATTATCCGTGACCTCGGGATGCTCGGGGAGTTTGATTTCTTCTGGGATTCGTTCGCCGAACGCGTCGGGTACCACGCGCCCGGTATCCCCGAAGACTGGAAGCAACGCGAGTACCACCCTGATCTCGACTCCTGGGGAACCGTCTCGGGGATCAACGCGGGGCTGACCGAACTCGGCCAGATCGTCTGTGAGGTGCTCAAAGACGAGTACATCGACTGGGAAAGCGACTACGAGGCCCCGGAGGATCTGCCCGATTTCTGAGCGTCAGTTGGGCGCCTCTCGGGCGAAGTGTTCGACGATGCGGCTTGCGGTCCCCTCGCCGATACCGTGGACCGTTCTCAGTTCCGCAGCCGAGGCCGCCCGGACGGCCTCGACGGTGCCAAACCGGTCGAGCAACCGCTTTCGGGTCGACGGACCGACACCGGGGACCGCATCGAGCGGGGTCGATACCTCGTCTCGCAGCGTCTCGTGGTACTGACGGGCAAAGCGGTGTGCCTCGTCGCGGACCCGCTGGAGCAGACGCAGGTGGGGGGCCTCCGCGGGCCAGTCGTAGCTCCGATCCGGTGTGATCACCCGCTCTTGTGCCTTTGCAAGCGCCACTACCGATACCTCCCAGCCCGTATCGGTTTGGGCAGACCGTGCCGCATCGAGTTGGCCGGACCCGCCGTCGACCAACAACAGGTCCGGACGTGGCCGGTCGTCGCGCCCTTCGATTGCGCGCTCGGCCCGCCAGCGGACGAGCGTCTCCATTGCGGCGTAATCGTCGTTTGCATCGGGCAGTTTCTTCCGCCGGTACCCGGCTTTTTCCGGCTCACCGTCCACGAAGACCACGTTGCTTCCCACGACGGCCGTTCCCCCCGTGTGGCTCACGTCGAACCCCTCGATGCGCGTGACCCCCTCAAGGCCAAGCACGTCGGCCAACCGGGTGGTGCCGTCCCGGTCGTGGTCGGACCGGGCGGCGTTTTTCATCGCGAGATCCACCAGCGTCGCTTCCCGTCCGGTACCCTGGACGCGCAACTCGACGCCCGCCCCAGCCAGCCAGGCATCGAGCGTCTCGCCCACGGGACGTTCCGGACAGAGCACACGGTCGGGTAGTTCGCGTTCGGCGTAATACTGGGGGATGAAGGCACCGAGAACGGCGCCTGCGTCGTCGGTGTGATCGGGGGCCCCAAGCGAGTGGCGCTCCCGTTCGACCAGTTGGCCGTCCTCCGCACGAAGCAACGCAACAGTGGGTTCCCCGGTCAGGGAGACACCCAGGACGTCCGTGTGGCGGCTTCTCGTCTTCGCGGTGCTTACGGCCTCATCGCCCGTATCGTGGAACCGCCGGGTGGCCGAGAGGGCGTCCCGGAGGTTCGCGGCCCGCTCGAACTGCTCGTTCTCGGCGGCCGTGTTCATCGCACGTTCGAGGGGCCCGGCCAACACGTCGGTCTCGCCACCGAGAAACCGCTCGACCGCTGTCACGTCCGCCAGGTACGACTCCCGGTCGATCTCGTCGGTACAGGGTGCCGTACAGAGATCGATGTCGTAATCCATGCAGGGGCGGTCGCGACCAGCGAACTTGTGATCGGAACAGCCACGGAGGCCGTAGACCTCCCGTAACGCCTTCAGGACGGTTTCGACGCGGCCTTTGTCGGTAAAGGGGCCAAAGACCGTCGACCCGGAGTCGGGGTCGCGAGTGATCCGTAGCCGCGGGAACTCGTGGTCGGTCAGTGCCACCAGCGGGTAGGATTTGTCGTCTTTCAGCCGGACGTTGTACTTCGGCCGGTGGCGCTTGATGAGGTTGGCTTCGAGCAACAGCGCCTGGGACTCGGTGTCCGTGACGGCGATTTCGATGGTGTCGGCACGCTCGACCATCTGCCGGATACGCTCGCTGCGCGGGTCGACGTAGGATCGGACGCGGTCGCGCAGTTCAACCGCCTTGCCGACGTACAGCACCCGCTCGCCCCGGAGAAACTGGTAGACCCCGGGCTCACGTGGCATGTCGGCCGCACGGTCGCGGACTGCTTTCGACTCCATCGATTACACCGTCGGGTGCGACGCGCTTGAGCGTCACGAAACGTCGTCGGGAAGCAACGATTCGTCTTCGTTCCCGTCCTCCGATTCCGCCGGCGGGTCGTTCGGAACGTCGCTCGCAAAGTCGGGCAGGACGGCGCCTTCAAGCACTGCAAGCGCCGCGTCGGTGTCTTCGGGCCGGGGGAGGTGGACGTCGTCTTTGTCGCCGGCAACCTGGATTACAAGCGTGGGCTCGCGCAGGAGCCAGTAGACGCCCAGGAAGACGACGGCCAGAAACAGCACTAACCCCCCGAAGATCCGCATCAGTTCGTCCAGCCGGGTGATCAGGTCCAGCAGTTGCTGTGTCATCCCGAGGACGCCGCCGATCCCGAGCTGGCCGCCGGCGGCGCCGTCGTCGAGGCTGATGTCGCCGACGATCGATTCGAAATCGATCGTGTAGCCGGCCACGAGCAAGACGAGCCCGATGATCCCGATCCGGACGCCTCGACCGAGCAGCGCCGTTTCGCTTCCCGCGAGAGCATCGGTCCCGACCCCGTCGACGTTCGGGCGGTCGATCTGGTGGAAGTTCTCGCCCTCGAGTCCAGGTGTAAACGCCAGCACCCGGTGGCTGGTAACCACAACCCGAGCGGTGTCCAGATCGACCGTCTCCTGGACCGACTCGCCGTCGTACAGTAGCTCTTCGACGCGTTCTTGCCACCGCGTCATCGGT
>JAQCMX010000065.1 GCA_028274885.1 Haloarculaceae archaeon | reverse complement strand
CTCGGCCCACCGCTTGCCAGCAGCCGACCCGATTCCCAGTCCTCCTACACCGACCCCAACTGTTCCGGCGATGAACTCCCGCCGGTTGGGCGAATAGGTATCTCGATCCACAAACGACACACAGTATCCCTGTTGTATAAATCCCGGTCAGTGAGTATCACAGATGGAATCAAGCCGGTCGATACATTGTGAAAGCCAAACAGGGCGGTGTGGGCGCTTTCTATGACAGCAGTTCCCACGGGCAGCCACGCGAGGACAGATTTATATGTTGGCCTCGTTCATATCTAAGTGCTTATGTCCAACAACGAGGATACGTCGGGAACCCCGGCGGATCGAGTTCTTCCAGGGTACACTGGACAGTACGTCTGAAATCACAGACGCACGAATTTTCGACACGACGCTCCGCGACGGGGAGCAGACGCCGCGAACATCGTTTTCGTACGAGGACAAACGTGAGATAGCGGCACTACTGGACGAGATGAACACCCACGTCATCGAGGCTGGGTTCCCCGTCAACAGCGATGCGGAGTTCGAAGCAGTCCGGGACATCGTCGACGCGAGTTCGACAACAGTCTGTGGGCTGGCACGTGTCGTCGAAGGGGATATCGAAGCCGCACTGGACGCTGGCGTCGACATGGTCCACGTGTTCGTCTCCACGAGCGACGTCCAGATAGAGGATTCGATGCACGCAACGCGCGATCAGGTGCGTGAAAGTGCTGTCGAGTCCGTCCAGCGCGTGAAAGAGGCAGGTGTCGAGTGCATGTTCTCACCCATGGACGCGACACGAACGAGCGAGAGCTTTCTGATCGACATCGTAGAGGCGGCGTCCGACGCCGGCGCAGATTGGATCAACATCCCGGACACGGTGGGGGTCGCAACGCCGACCCGCTTCAAGGAACTGACTGCGATGGTCGTCGACGCGGCCGGCGAGGCGCGCGTCGATGTCCACACACACGACGACTTCGGCCTGGCCGCCGCGAACGCGCTGGCTGGCTACGAGGCCGGCGCGAGTCAGTCACAGGTGTCGATCAACGGGATCGGCGAGCGTGCCGGCAACGCAGCCTACGAGGAGGTCGTGATGGCACTTGAGTCCCTGTACAACGTCGATACGGGGATCGACACGACCAGAATCTCGGAGGTGTCGCGGATCATCGAGGGGAAATCCGACGTGCCGGTGCCGGGCAACAAGCCCGTGGTCGGCACGAACGCCTTCTCCCACGAGAGTGGCATTCATGCCGCAGGTGTCATCGAGAACACGGACACGTTCGAACCCGGCGTGATGACCCCCGAGATGGTCGGTGCCGAGCGCGAACTCGTGCTCGGGAAACACACGGGGACGCATTCGGTCCGCGAGCGTCTGGTCGAGGCCGGGTACGCCCCCACAGACGACGAAGTGCGGGAGGTAACCCGCCGCGTCAAGGACTTTGGCGCGCAGGCCCAGCGCGTGACGATCGACGAACTGGAGAAGTTTGCCCGCCAGGTGGGCGTCGCCCGCCAGGAAGAGGAGGTCCGCGCGTAGGGCTATGTCCGTCGTTTTGCCGGAAATCGCCGCCGATCAGCAGGTGAGTTATCATGCAGGGCTTTGGCACGTCGGCCCGGTTGTGGACCCCCGAGTCGGTCGGGAAGTCCCACGGAACAGTCGGACTGTCACGCGGCGACGCTGGCCGGTGACGAAAAACACTGCCACAGGGCACCGATCACGGAACGTTTATTACCACCGGCAAGCTGAGTTTCATCGTGATGCTACTGACCGCTGGCTCATCCGGCGTTCGGGCAACCGTCAGCGGTGTCTCTCTCGGCGGGATTGTAGGGGCTCTGTAGCCCCACCTACCCGCTTTCCCAGTTTTGACGATCCGTATTACGCACGAACAGTGCAAAACAGTACACAACGGTACATATCAATGACACGACACACGGAGGGATGTACGTGAGCGAACGCGCATCACTACCCAAGGAGGAGGAATCGGACACCGAGGCGGCGGACGCCTCGGTCGGAACAGTCGAAACGGGCGCACAGTCGGTCGTTGCGGCACTCGAAAACGCCGGCGTCGACTTTCTGTTTGGCGTCACCGGCGGGGCGATCATGCCCGTCTACGATGCGCTCTACGAGAACGAGGAGATGACACACGTGACGATGGCTCACGAACAGGGAGCCGCCCACGCGGCCGATGCCTATGGGATCGTCAGCGGCGAACCGGGGGTCTGTATGGCCACGTCCGGTCCTGGCGCGACGAATCTCATGACCGGGATCGCCGACGCGAACATGGACTCGGACCCGATCGTTGCGCTCACCGGGCAGGTGCCCACGGACTTTGTCGGTAACGACGCATTCCAGGAAACAGACACCATCGGCATCACACAGCCGATCACGAAGTACAACATGTTCTCCGACGATGCCGACACTGTCGGTGACGACGTCGCCACCGCGTGGGCACTCGCAAACGAGGGTCGTCAGGGACCGACGCTCGTCGATCTGCCAAAGGACGTCACAAAAAACGAGACCGAGGTTCAGCCAGGTGGGCCGGAGACGCCGGATACGTACAGTCCGCCGAGTGAAGCTGACGAGAAGATAGTCCAGGAGGCGGCGATGGCGCTGGCCCGGGCCGACCGCCCGGTTATTCTGGCCGGCGGCGGCGTGATCAAGGCGGAAGCTTCCGAGCAACTCCGGCAGTTTGCCCGCGAGTACGGTGTGCCGGTGATCACGACGATGCCCGGAACGGGTGCGTTCCCCGAGGACGATCCGCTGTCGCTTGAAATCGCAGGGATGCACGGCACCGGCTACGCCAACCTTGCGGTGTCGAACTGCGATTATCTGCTGGGCGTCGGGACGCGCTTCGACGACCGGCTGACCGGGGACATCGAGACGTTCGCCCCCGATGCAGCGGTCGCGCACATCGATATCGATCCAGCAGAGATCAGCAAGAACATCCACGCGGACTACCCCCTGATCGGCGACGCAAAACGCGTCATCCGACAGCTCGACGACGCCATCCCGACCGCCCCGGAGTGTGCGGCGTGGCGCGAGACGTGCGATAGCTGGAAGGAGGAGTATCCGTTGGACTACGAGATGCCCGAGGACGAACCGTTGAAACCCCAGTACGTTGTCGAAAAGTACGACGACGTGACGCCTGCGGATACCATCGTCGCGGCCGGTGTTGGCCAACACCAGATGTGGGCCTGGCAGTACTGGACGTGGACAGCACCCCGAACGTGGGTCACCTCCCACGGCCTGGGGACCATGGGGTATGCCGTCCCTGCTGCCATCGGGGCCAAACTCGCGGCACCCGAACAGGAGGTCGTCGCCTTCGACGGCGATGGCTCGTTCCTGATGACGGCACAGGAGTTGACCGTTGCCGTTCGCGAGAACCTGGATCTCACCATCGTCGTGTTGAACAACGAGGCTGTCGGCATGGTGCGCCAGTGGCAGGACGGGTTCTACGAGGGTCGGCACATGGCCTCGGAGTATCCGTGGATCCCCGAGTTCGACAAACTCGCCGAGGCGTTCGGCGCCAAGGGGCTTCGAGTCGTCGATTCCGAGAACGTCGAGGAGACGATCCAGCAGGCCCGCGAGTACGACGGACCAGCGGTTATCGATGCGATCATCGATCCGTCGGAGAACGTCTATCCGATGGTCCCAAGCGGTGGCGACAACGCACGCTTTGCCCTCAACGAGCAACATCTGGAGGATCACTGACGATGGCGCACAAATCCGGACGACCGCACACAGTGGGGTCCGATCAACTGCGGACGGAGGTATCATGACACAGGGAGAACTACCCGGACCACACCCGGACGAGCGGATGCACCCCGAGGGACGGCGCAACGACCAGGGGATCCGTATCGATCCCGAGGTGGAGGCCGAACACCCACAGGAACGGGCCGTACTATCGGCACTGGTCACACACGAACCCGGCGTTCTTGCGGAGGTTTCCGGGCTTTTCAGCCGACGCCAGTTCAACATCGAGTCGCTGACAGTCGGCCCGACCGTCGACGGGGATCTCGCGCGGATGACGATCGTTATCGAGGAGACCCGGCCGGGGATCGATCAGGCAAAAAAGCAACTCGAAAAACGGATCCCGGTTATCTCGGTACGGGAACTGGACGACGACGCTGTTCAGCGCGAACTTGTCATCGTGAAGGTCAACGGCGACGACCCGGACAAGGTCAACGCGATCACGGAGATGTACGACGGACAGACACTCGATGCCGGCCCGCGGACTATCACGATCGAGATCACCGGCGACGAACAGAAAATCGACGATGCGGTCGACGCCTACCGGCAGTTTGGCATCCGGGAACTCGTTCGCACCGGCTACGCGGCCCTCGCCCGTGGCGAAGCACCCACGGCACAGGTCAAACAGCCAAACCGGGCACCCACCGAGGCCCAGATTGCGACCGAAGAAGTGAGTGATGACTGAATTCACGACACGACATGGAGAGGGACACCGATGACAGACGACTTCACGACGACAGTCTACTACGACGCCGACGCCGACGAATCGTATATCGAGGACAAGACGGTTGCCGTGCTGGGATACGGCAGCCAGGGTCACGCCCACGCACAGAACCTCGCGGACAGTGGGGTCGACGTGGTGGTTGGTCTGCGGGAAGGGTCGTCCTCGCGACCCGAAGTCGAGGCTGATGGGCTCCGGGTTGTGACCCCACGAGTTGCAGCACGTGAGTCCGACGTGGTGGTCATGTTGGTTCCCGACACAGTCCAGCCTGCAGTTTACGAGACTATCGAACCCGAACTCCAGGCAGGGGATACACTCCAGTTCGCCCACGGCTTCAATATCCACTACGGGCAGATCGAACCCCCTGTGGATGTCGACGTGACGATGATCGCTCCCAAATCACCGGGCCACCTCGTCCGACGTACCTACAAGCGCGGTGAGGGAACCCCGGGATTGCTCGCTGTTTACCAGGACGCGACCGGCAGTGCAAACGAGGAGGCGCTTGCCTACGCGGAGGCGATCGGTTGCACACGGGCGGGGGTCATCGAGACCACGTTCACCGAGGAAACCGAAACGGATCTGTTCGGGGAGCAGGCGGTGTTGTGTGGCGGCGTGACAGAACTTGTCAAGGCCGGCTTTGAGACCCTCGTCGAGGCGGGTTACTCGCCAGAAATGGCATACTTCGAGTGTCTCAACGAGATGAAACTCATCGTGGATCTGATGTACGAAGGTGGCCACATGGGGATGTGGAACTCCGTCTCCGATACCGCCGAATATGGCGGCCTCACGCGTGGTGAGGAGGTCATCGACCGCGACGGGATGGACGAGATACTCGAGGGCGTCCAGACCGGCGAGTTCGCACGCGAGTGGATTTCGGAAAACCAGGCGCACAGACCAGCGTACAAACAGTACCGCGGGGCCGAACAGTCCCACCAGATCGAACAGGTCGGCGAACGCCTGCGCGAGTTGTTCGAGTGGGGCGACCAACCCGAGTAATGGCACGATGAGCATGAGAGACAGGACCCACCCACGGACGGACGAACCGCACGGACCGACGTCTGAGGACCACGCTGTCGTGGCCGCGGACGGCGGTCGAGAAACAGAGCGATCAGGCCCAACACACAAGACGGGTCAACTCCACCAAACGCGGGCCACAGCGCGTGCCTCCCAGGGGAGGTCAGTGGACGTATGAGTCAGCACACGCTGTACGACAAGGTCTGGGAGAAACACAAGGTCACCCAACTGCCGAACGGACAGGACCAGTTGTTCGTCGGACTGCATCTCATCCACGAAGTGACGAGCCCGCAGGCGTTCGGGATGCTCCGGGAGCGCGACATCGAGGTCGCACGTCCGGATCTGACGCTCGCGACCGTCGATCACATCGTCCCGACGGCAGACCAGTCCCGGCCATACAGTGACGGCGCTGCGGAGGAGATGATGTCCGAACTCGAACAGAACGTCCGGGATGCCGGCATCGAGTTTCTGGATCCCACGACGGGCGACCAGGGAATCGTCCACGTGATCGG
Source organism: Haloarculaceae archaeon (assembly GCA_028274885.1). Lineage (GTDB taxonomy): Archaea > Halobacteriota > Halobacteria > Halobacteriales > Haloarculaceae > Halovenus. The sequence continues at coordinate 1,334 of JAQCMX010000065.1, read as the reverse complement.
TCCGGAACAGGGCGTCACACAGCCCGGAAAGACGATCGTCTGTGGGGACAGTCATACCTCCACACACGGGGCATTCGGTGCGCTGGCGTTCGGTATCGGGACTTCCCAGATCCGGGACGTACTGGCAACACAGACCATCGCGATGGAAAAACAAAACGTTCGGAAGATCCAGGTCGATGGTCAACTACAGGAAGGTGTCGAGGCCAAAGATATCGTCCTGGAGATCATCCGCCGCCTGGGCACCGAGGGCGGTGTCGGGTACGTCTACGAGTACGCGGGTGAAGCCGTAGAGAGCCTCGGTATGGAGGGCCGCATGAGCATCTGTAATATGTCCATCGAAGGTGGTGCTCGGGCTGGCTACGTCAACCCCGACGAAACCACGTTTGCGTGGCTGGCAGAGACGGACTACTTCCAGGCAAATCCAGACGCCTTCGACCGCCTGAAACCGTACTGGGAGTCGATCCGCAGCGACGCCGACGCCGAGTACGATGACGTGGTCACCATCGACGCAGACGAACTCGAACCGGTGGTCACGTGGGGCACCACACCGGGCCAGGGAATCGGTATCACGGACCCGATTCCGGCACCCGAGGAGATGCCGGAGGGTAAAAAAGACACCGCCAGACGCGCCCAGGAGCACATGCGCGTCGAGCCCGGCGACACCATGGATGGGTACGACATCGACGTCGCGTTTCTCGGATCCTGTACCAACGCACGGCTCCCGGACCTGCGACGGGCAGCCGCTATCGTGGAGCACCGCGAGGTCCACGACGACGTCCGAGCGGTGGTCGTCCCCGGGAGCCAGCGTGTCCAGCGCGCAGCCAGGGAGGCGGGGCTAAAGGACATCTTCGTCGAGGCCGGCTTCGACTGGCGCAACGCTGGCTGTTCGATGTGTCTGGGCATGAACGAGGACCAACTGGAGGGTGACGAGGCGTGTGCCTCGTCTTCGAACCGGAACTTCGTCGGTCGACAGGGGAGCAAGGACGGCCGCACCGTCCTCATGAACCCGCAGATGGTGGCCGCGGCCGCCGTCACGGGGGAGGTCACAGACGTTCGTGAACTGGAGGAGGTCGTCTCGGTATGACCGACGAGTCTCGCAGATCGAAGACGGCGACGGGGGCAACAGGGCAAACCACACCCGTACGACCCGACGGCGGCGAGATCGACATCCCCGAGGTGAGTTCGGTCACCGGTACCGGGATCCCGATCCGAGGGAACGACATCGACACCGACCAGATCATCCCGGCGCGGTTCATGAAGGTGGTCACCTTCGACGGCCTGGGTCAGTTCTCGTTTTTCGATCTTCGCTTCGACGACGAGGACAACCCCAAAGA
>JAQCMX010000256.1 GCA_028274885.1 Haloarculaceae archaeon | reverse complement strand
TTGCTGTGTACTGCGCCCGCCTGCACCAGACAGTTACGAGCCGAGATGGTCCAGCAGTAGGTCGAACACACGCTGGGGGTGCTCGTGTGGGATCCAGTGGGTGGCGTCGGAAAACTGCTTCAGGTCACCGTCGTCGCAGTAGCTCAGACTCTTCGGGGCAAGCTCTGGGACGAGCGCCCGGTCGTTCTCCCCCCAGATGATCTGCGTTGAGGCTTGGACCCGTTTGCGGGGTGGGCTCTCACTGTGACGGACTATAGCGCGGTACCAGTTGATCATCGCGGTGACTGTTCCCTCCCCGGCCCAGGCCTGGCGATACCGGTCGAGTTCCGACTCCGAGAACGTGCTTGGGCGGGATCCGTCCCGCATCGCGGCGGCCAGGAACTCGTAGTCGTCGCGCCGCAAAACCCACTGCGGCAACCCGGGGACCTGAAAGAAAAAGACGTACCAGCTCTTGCGGAATTGTGTCAGGTTCGACCGGATAACCTGCTGGAGCACTTCGGGGTGGGGGACGTTGATGATCCCCAAGCGGTCAACCATCTCGGGGTGACGGAGCGCCAAGTCCCACCCGACGAAGGCACCCCAATCGTGGCCCACGACGTGTGCTGTCTCGCGGTCCTCGGTTGCGATGAGGTCGACGATATCTCCGCTGAGTTCGGTGAGTCGATACGGTCGGACCCCGGCTGGCCGTTCACTGCGATTGTACCCCCGTTGGTCGGGAACGACCACGCGATACCCGGCCTCGACGAACGGTTCGATGTAGTCGTGCCACTGGTACCAGAATTCGGGGAACCCGTGGAGGAAGACGACGAGCGGATCGTTCGGGTCACCGGCGGCAACGACGTGTAGGGAGACATCATTAACCTCGCGATAACCACGTTCGACTGTCGGCAGGTCCGGGAGCGGTGCGTGCGCCACTGGTTCGACGGACATGCTATTCTTCTGTTCCATCTCGTGTGTTAGCACAAAAGCTTGTAGGCGCCGGTCCGCATCGTATTTATGCGATAACTCGTCACTCACAGAAGCCAGTGGGAGAGTAGGGGGAAACCAAGTGGGTGGGGTTCTCCCAGCTTAACTTCGCCGTCACAACTATGACGACAAGCCGTTAGATCTCATCAGCAAATATCAGACTACCGGTAGCCAAGCCGACAGTGACGAGTTATCTCATAGGTCGGCACTGGTAGTACCCAGCCTGCCCACCCCAGAGTCTCAGACTGTCGGAAGCTCGGGAGCACCGTACGAAAGACAGAGCGCGTCTCTCTCAGTTCACAGTCTCTGCCCCAGTAATCTCAAACCGGGCCCCGCCCTGAGTACTCTCGGTCACGGCCACCTCCCAACCGTGGGCGTCGGCAACCTCTTCGACGATCCGGAGGCCAAACCCAGTCCCATCTTGATTGGTGGAGTATCCTGCGTCGAACACCGCCTCCCGCTCGGACTCGGGGATACCTGGCCCCGTATCCGCCACATAGAACCCATCGTCCATCACACCGACAGAGACGGTCACGTCGGTCCCGCCGTGTTCGACAGCGTTCCGATACAGATTCTCGAACAGCTGTTTGACCCGGCTCCGGTCGGCGGTGATCACCGGCAGTTGGGCGACCTCAAGCGTTGCCTGGTCGGTTGCAACACCGTTCCAACACCCCTCAGCTACCGCTGGAAGCTCCACCGGTTCGAGGTCGGTCACTTTGGTGCCCTCTCTGGCGAGTGTCAGGAGGTCCTCGATCAGTGCCTGGCTCCGGGGCAAGCGCGTCGCTGGCTCTCTGAAGATGGTCACTTTCACACTCCTCCTGGGCCAGTTGGAGACGGGCCTCAACGACGCCAAGCGGATTCCGGAGGTCGTGGCTGACAATCCCGGCGAACTCCTCGAGCCGTTCGTTTTCAGCTTCGATTCTTTGTTCGTACTCTTTTTTGTTCGGTAATGTCCCGGAGTATCCCCACTGACCCGTTGAATTCCTCACCATCGTAGGGGAGGACGCCCATATGGTCCTCACAGACGCGTGGCTCGCCTGTGCGGGGCTGTATCGTCACCTCGAAACTGACTGTGTCGGGCCCGTCAGTTGACAACACCCGACTCAATTGGGTGTCTGCCCGGTCAATGGAGTCGTCGGTCTTGATCAGCGAGGGTGTACTGCCGAGAATCGTCTCCCGGTCGTAGCCGACCAACTCAACGAACTCATCGTTGACATGGGTGAATCGTCCCTCCTCATCAACCACATACACCGGGTCAGTCAACGCTTCGACGAGTGTCTTGTATTGTTCGAGTTCCCGTTCACGCTCTTTACGCTCGGTAATGTCACGGCTGGTAACGATGTATCCCTCAACGGCAGGGTTGTCGAGTTGGTTGTTGCCGTTGGCCTCCATCCAGCGCCAGGAGCCATCGGCGTGGCGGGCGCGGTATTCGACCGGCCCCGCTGCCCCCGGTGTGGCGACCCACTCCTCAAGTGTGTTCTTGAGACGCTCGTGGTCGTCGGGGTGGATGTACTCCCAGACTGTATCACCAATCGTTTCCTCCGGCTCGTACCCGAGAATGCGCTCGACCGCGGGACTCTGGTACTGAAAAACACCATTGGCATCAATAACAGAGATATTGTCTTTAGATTCCTCGACGAGCGCCTGGAACCGACGTTCCTGCTGTCGGCGGTCGGTCAGGTCCCGGCCGACCCCGACAAGTCCGGTGGGCTCTCCGTTATCATCGGTCAAGCGTGCTCCTTTGAACTCGTAGGGGAGACGCTCCCCGTCGGCGGTGAGCAAGTCCGCCTCGACTGTTGTCTCACCGTCGGTGAAGACTGTCTCGACAGCGGCTGAAATCTTCTCATGCTCATCCTCGGGGAACGTCTCAATTGCCAGCATCCCGTCGAGTTCTGAGTCGCTGTAGCCTGTCACGTTGCATGCTGTCTCGTTCCACCGGCGGAGGGTGCCGTCTGTGTCTATCACGTAGAAGATGTCCTCCAGGGCATCGAGTGCTTGATTAATAAACCGCTGTTCGGAGTCAAGCTGCTCTTGACGCTGTCTTTTTTCGGTGATGTCGTGAATGGCCCCGCGGATTGTGGGCGTATTCCCATTACTTTTGCTCGGGGTGAACATGACATCTACCAGCCGCTGTTCGCCGTCTGGATGCTGGTAGCGAAATACCCCCTGTGTCTGTTCGCCCGTCTGGCAGGCGCGGTCGAGAGCCTGTCTGATGTCGGCTCGGTCTTCAGGGTGGTACAGGTCGATTGCCTCGTCGGTCGAGAGAGTTGTGTGTGCAGGAAGCCTGCTGAGACGGTGTGCTCCATCGGTCATGAAGACCTCGTCGGCCTCAATGTCGATCTCGAACCCGCCGGTATCGCCGGCAAATTCGGTGAGACGCATCAACTGCTCCTGTCTCTCAGCCCGAGCGGCCTCGCGTCGGGCCTGGACGGCGTTGTGGATCCGGTTGGCCAGGAGGTCGTACTGTTCGGAGCCCCCGGACTTTTGTAGATAGTTGGTGACGCCGGCGGCGATGGCGTCGCTGGCAACGGTTTCGCTGCCCTTGCCAGTAAAGAGGATAAATGGGAGGTCAGGGTATTCCTCGCGGACGGTCTGCAGGAATTCGAGTCCGTCCATCCCGGGCATATCATAGTCGGAGACGATACAGTCAGGGGGGCAGTCGGTGAGCTTCTCCAGTCCTTTGTCAGCACTCGGGGCTGTCTCGACGGAAAACTGCTGGTCCTGACGCTCAAGAAATGTTTTTGTCAGGTCCCGGATTGAGGCTTCGTCGTCAACGTGGAGAATCCGCATCTCGCTGCCCATGTTGCGTTCT
>JAQCMX010000233.1 GCA_028274885.1 Haloarculaceae archaeon | reverse complement strand
CCGACACTTTCGACGAGGAGCGTGACAGAACCACCACCCATCTCTTCGTCGGTATCGTCGCTGTCGCTGCTGCTCTGTTCCGCAGCGGGCGATGACTCCTGCTCATCCTCATCTTCGTCACTGTCGTCACTGCCGGTACAACCTGCAAGACCGAGAACTGCTGCTGTGCCGGTCGTTGCGAGAAACCGACGACGGGTTTTCGAATCGGGATCTTCTGCACTCATTGTTATCTACGATTGTTTGTTTGGCTCTAATTGTTAATTAAGTCTTTCTAGTTAATAGTGCTCCGCGTCGCTTCACAGTAGTAGCCCAGGAGCCACCCGCTTCAGCGGCGGCGAAAATCGCATCATCCGAGCGATATCCGCTCCGCACAGGCGGGCGTCGTCACGGTTGCCATGACCTGCAAACACGAGGTGGCGGCACGGTCCCAAACCCGCGTTCCCAACCGGAGGCCGTACTGATACTGATTACCGCGACTACCTGTGCGGATGGCGTCGAAGGAGGCCAGTTCAGATGCCCCAGACACCGATACCGCGAGGTGTATCCGCGGATCCAACACTTATTATGCGGAGGGCCAAACGACAGGCTATGACATCCCGATATTCGAGCGAGAGACTCCGTCCCGTGTGGCAGACCGATTCCAGAAACGAACTCCACATACGCGTTCCCGACGAGTTCGAGACGGACGATTCCGGTGCACGCTCGAATCGAGTGTCTCAGTTCCCCAGAGGCAGATGACAACCGTCGACAAACTCTGGTATCTCGCTGACGAGGCCGAGCAGCAGGCCCAGCAAACATATCATCGACTCACGCAGGACTACGGGAACTACCTCCGGTTCGAGACGACAAAACACGTCTCACGGCGACGTTTCAGAACCATCGCGTCACGGATTCGCGACAACGGCGCACCCTACGGCGCACACACGATCACGTACCGCGAGGATGGCGCGTTGCTCCTTGTCCGCCACGAAGCGGTGGGCCTCTGGGTCCTCCCGGGCGGTGAAACCAGCGGCGGTGAGTCGTTCCGGAGCGCGGCCGAACGGGAACTCCACGAAGAAGCCGGGATCGACGCCGAGTACAGTGGATTGGGGCTGCTCGTTCGGGTCAACTTCTCGGACGACGACCACTCGACGTGGGGTGTTCTTCCCGTATTCGAGGCGAAGGCGCTCTCGACTGACCCCGTGGTGTCGGACCCAGACGAAGAAATCTCGGACGCGCAGTTTTTTCTCGACCTTCCGGAGGACACCCGCGACAGAACGCAGTTGGAGCGGTGGCGAGACCGGCGGTTCACAGACCGGACGCCATAGCTCAATCCTGTTCTGACTGGTCGGGTTCGTGAGAGACCCCCTCACGCGTCTGTGCCCGTTTGCGTCGCAGGAGCGCTCGCGCGTTACCGGCCTCGTACCCGAACAGAACCGAGTGGGCGTATTCGTCTGCGACCTCCATCGCCCGTTCGAGATCGTCGAGATCGATGTTGATCGCGTAGAGTTCGACGCTGAACGGTATCTCGAGTCGGTCCCTGAATCCGGCTGCCAGTGCCTCGACCCAGTAGGTGGTCCCATAGGCGGTATCGTAGATCGGAACGACGAATTCGTCGACGTACTCTGAAACCGCATCGACATCGATGCCGGCGCGTCGTTCGAGATGACCGGGGTACGGGTCGGGATAGAGTGTCATGAAAAGCCGGCCAGACACGTGCTGGCGAGCTTCGGAAACGAATTCGGTGATCACCGATTCCCGCCAGTCGGTCCGGTTCGAGAACCGACTCGCAGCGAACCGTTCATTACACCGCTCGCAGTGACAGTACTCCGCTCGTGGGAACCCGATGTCGTCGAGACGCACGTCCTGGTTCGCGGCCGTGGCGTCGTCGATCATCTCCAGGATCCCCTCCCGATAAATCTCGTTGGTCGGACAGACGTAATCCCAGTCGAAGTATTTTCGCTCGCGCGTGGCCCGTTTGCCGGCTTCACTGACGGGTGCAAGCGTTGGATCCCCCTCGACTGCGGCATTGTCCCCAAAACAGGAGATCATGTTGACTCCACCGGCGACGGGTTCGGTCGCGCGCCCGGTCACGTCTTTCATCTCGAAAAACGCCCGGTCGAACTCGTCCCAGGTCACCTCCTCTTCGTTGCGGGTCACCACACCATACATACCACGGTGATAGGCACGGAGCCACCTAAGCCGTTCGAACAGGCGAGACCGGGACCGGGCCAGCGGAGCAAGTGCCGTCTCGAGTACACGCCGATTGATCTGTGCTGGCCCCAATGGCACTGATCGGCTTACCCCTCCGGAACCAGACTACAAGCGAGGACGACTGCGACCACAGTCCTGCGCTTTCCCGACATCGCCCCTTTGAATGAAACACCGAGATAAAATCTCTCTGGTAACCGTCTGTGTTACCACATCCTGACCCCGGGCGGCTGTGATGCCATCTCACAGTGATTATTTGGAGTCTGTCCCGCTATCGTGTCACTCAGTGCTTATCTTGGGTCCTGAAACAGCCGAGATACCCGATCGGGGCCGAAAATTACCGCCATGATCAGTATCAGGCGATATCCCGGCTTGTATCTATCGAGACCTCCTCGACGAGATCAAGTTTGATCACGTCCGACGGTGCTCGACCGCCGCGGAACTTCGGGATAGACAATCTGTTAACGACCTCGTCGCCCTCCACATTCGTCGTGAGCGAGAACACCACGTCCGCGAAGTGTTCGGAGGTGTCACGAAGCGGCGGGACTGTCTGTCCCTCAAGACAGTGCAGGATTGCGAGACTATCCGTATTGAAGATGTGGTTCTGGAGATCGTTCATAAAACTCCGGAAGCGTGAACGCGGCCCCTGGGATTCGAGGACATCCAGCGGATCGACGATAAGATTGGAGCTCTCTGGCAGGGCACTGACTAGCTTGCCCGCATTGTCAAGCGGTGCCTCGCCGGATATGTGTCGGACAGTCGGGTCGCCGGTTTCGGCTGGTGTGTTCTCGATGCTGTCGGAAACCGCCCCCGCAGTTCTGTTCAAAGAGAGCCAAAGCGTGCCGCGGGTCGCAGTAAGTTCGTACAACAGAAGTTCGGCTTGGCTGGACGGGCTGGCCGTCAGAACGACGATGCTCCCGGCCGGGATGCCACCGCCGAGTTTCCGATCGAGGACATCGATTCCAGTCCGCAGCCGGTTGGACATACTATCTATGATTTGCCGCCGTTTTGCTTAACAATTCCGCCAGAGGACCGGTACTGGCGCCCCGTAACGAAGTGTGACAGAAACCATCGAATCCCGGTCGAGCGAACAGTCCACCGACGGTGCCGTTGCCGGGTCACGAGCACGACCACCGATACCGGTTTGTCCCAGGCCAAATCTATCGGTTCAAAACAGGCGGCCTGTAACAGTTTGCCACCGTTTGATAAGCCTGGCGTCGTCGAACCGGACCATCTCGAGAGTGGGGACGGTTTCGATGACCGGGGAGCGGCCGACCGATTCCGGGACAGTCCCGACTGGAGTCTCGCGGACGAGAGCACCGCAGGGGTTTGACCCGAGGTTCCGCGCCGCGATTGCGGTTTTCCTGGTATCTTGCCGACATTCAGGTCGGTCCGTCGAGACCAGTAACGTCCTGTCGGCTGTGGCAAGTGGTCGCGTGGCTCTTCGGTCGATGCCGGTCTGACAGTCCACCAGTACGGGCCCGCGCCAGTAGTATGCCCGGCGGAGGGCCGGCGGGAGCGAGTCGCGTTCCCCTGCAGTCAGGAACCGAACGCCCGGGAACGTATCCGTTACCCGGACGGCCTGACAGACCTGTTTCCCCGCGGCCACCGAGTCGATTCCACCAGTGTGGGCCAGCCCTGCAACGTGGTGTAGATTCGGCATATCGGTATCAGCGTCCACGACCAGCGGTTCCCGACCCGCTTTCGCGAGGACGGTAGCGAGCCCGACTGTCGTGGTGGTTTTGCCACAGCCTCCCTTGCCACCCGCAACGGCGAGCATACGGGTGCTTGTCCGACCATCCCGTGTAAACGTTCGGACGGTGCTGGAGATGACCAATTGGGGCAGAGCCTGACAGTCCGCCAGCAGTTTCCACACGAGGTGGTGTCGGGAGATTCAAGAGGGTGCGGGACCGGCTTCCGTGCAATGCGTCACGACCACATCACGAGTGCGAAACAGCTCTCTCGGGGGGATATCGAACGCGTGCTGGAACACGCAAGTGACATCGCCGATGACCCCTCGGCGTACGCAGACCGCCACGAGGAGGCGCTACTGGGGCTGCTTTTTTTCGAACCGAGCACGCGCACGAAGATGAGTTTTGCCGCTGCGATAAAGCGCCTCGGTGGCGATGTCGTCGACATGGGGCCGGTCGATGCGTCGAGCGTCAAAAAGGGGGAAAGCCTGGCCGATACCGTCCGCGTCGTGGAGGGGTATGCGGACGCGCTGGTACTTCGCCATCCTAGTGAAGGATCTGCGCAAATGGCAAGTGAATTTGTCACCGTCCCGTTAATAAATGCGGGGGACGGCGCGGGCCAACACCCAACCCAGACGCTTCTGGATATGTATACGATACGCGAGAACGCAGGGCTCGACGATCTGACGATCGGTATCATGGGTGATCTGAAGTACGGCCGGACGGTCCACTCACTTGCACACGCGCTTACGAACTTCGACACCCGCCAGCATTTTATCAGTCCGGAGACGCTGAAGCTCCCACGCAACGTCAGATTCGATCTTCACGAATCCGGATCGACGGTGAAAGAACACACCAAACCCGGTGGGATCCTCCCGAGTCTGGACGTTCTGTACGTGACCCGAATTCAAAAGGAACGGTTCCCCGACGAGAGTGAGTACCGTGCGGTGGCAGGAGAGTACCAGATTGACGCCTCAACGCTGACGCGGGCTGACGACGACCTGACTGTGATGCATCCGCTGCCACGTGTCGACGAGATCGCCCACGATGTCGATAACACGGGGCATGCAGCGTATTTCCAGCAGGCGCACAATGGTGTTCCAGTACGAATGGCGCTTCTGGATCTCGTACTCGGGGGGGAACCATGACCGACGACCGCCAGCTTCGTGTCAGCAAGATTGAAAACGGAACCGTCATCGACCACGTTCCTGGCGGCCAGGCGTTGAATGTACTCGCGATTCTTGACATCGACGGCACCGGTGGAGAGGTTGTTTCGATCGGTATCAACGTTCCGTCCGACCGTCTCGGCCGGAAGGACGTGGTGAAAGTAGAGGACAGGGAACTCAGCCAACCGGAGGTCGACGTTCTCTCGTTGATCGCGCCCGCGGCGACGATTAATATCATCCGAGAGTTCGACGTCGTCGAAAAACACCGCGTCGAACGACCGGATAGGGTCACCGGCATTCTGCAGTGTCCCAATCAACAGTGTATCTCCACCGGGGACGAGCCCGTGGACTCGGAGTTTGACGTGCTTGACGACGGAGTGCGGTGTGTTTACTGCGATACGATCACCCGGGAGGACATCACAGCCCACATTCTGGTCTAACAGACCCCACTCCCCCCCGGTGTCTGATCGGAAACGTTAGCCAGGCCCGAGCTAGCGCAGGCGGAAAGGGTGACGTAAAACATTTATTACCACTACTCGCAGGAACGAACATGCGCCCGATCCACGACACATCTCTTGCACGGGATGGCAAAGTACTCATCCTCGCGTACGACCACGGGCTGGAACACGGACCAGTCGACTTTGAGGCGGTTCCCGAAAGCGCCAATCCAGAGCACGTCTTCGAGGCAGCGACCCACCCGGCGGTGACGAGTCTTGCAGTCCAGAAAGGCATCGCAGAAGCGTACTATCCCTCGTACGAGGACGAGGTCAACCTGCTTGCCAAGCTCAACGGGACCTCGAACCTCTGGATGGGTGAACCCGACTCGGCCGTCAACTGTTCGGTCGACTACGCAGCAGAGATCGGCGCCGATGCCGTCGGTTTTACCCTTTATGGTGGCTCGAACCACGAGGTGGAGATGACCGAGGAGTTCCGTGAGGCCCACGAGGCCGCCCGCGAGCACGACCTCCCGATCGTGATGTGGTCGTACCCCCGGGGACAGGGAATAAAAAATGATAAAAAGTCTGACGTGATCGCGTACGCCGCCAGGCAGGCACTGGAACTCGGAGCCGACGTCGCAAAGGTCAAATATCCCGGGACCAGGGAGGCGATGGAACAGGTGGTGGAGATGGCTGGAAAGACAAAAGTCATCATGTCCGGCGGTTCGAAGACCACCGATAGGGAGTTTCTCGAAAGCGTCGAAGCGGTTATCGACGCCGGCGGCGTGGGGCTTGCGGTCGGTCGCAACGTGTTCCAGCGCGAGAACCCCGAGCACATCCTCAACGCCCTTGAAAAGGTGATCTACGAGGAAGCCTCGGTGGATACGGCACTCGCAGCGGCGGAGCGATAACGGGCCGATCCAGTAATGACAGACACCATCGACCGAATTTTTGACATCGTGGCAGACACCGCGGGCGATGTCCGGGGGATCATTTCACAGCGCCGGTCGTACGAATCCGGCGAAAATCCCACCGGCGACCGGCAACTGGCAGCAGACATCTACGCCGACGAGTTGCTCGAGGAGCGACTGCTCGGGGTCGATGCCGTCGGCTCGTATGCCAGCGAGGAACGCGACGGTGTCGTCGGGGCGGACGGACGGTACCACGTTATCTGTGACCCACTCGACGGCTCCTCGAATCTCAAATCGAACAACCCAATGGGGACGATTATCGGAATCTACACCGAACGTCCCCCGGCCGCCGGCGAGTCACTCGTCGCAGCAGGGTACGTACTCTACGGCCCGATCACCACCATGGTCGAGGCAGTAGACGGGACTGTGACGGAGTATCTTCTCGAAGATGCAACCAGAGAGGTGCTCACGGCAGACCTGACGTTGCCGTCTGATCCGACAGTCTACGGGTTTGGTGGCCGCGTACCAGACTGGCCACCGCAGTTCGACGACTACGTCGGTCAGATCGAAACGAACCGACTAAAGCTTCGCTACGGCGGTGCGATGGTCGCGGACGTAAACCAGGTGCTCACGTACGGTGGCATCTTTGGATATCCGATGCTTTCCGACCAGCCCAGCGGAAAACTCCGTCTCCAGTTCGAGGGCCATCCAATCGCATTTGTTCTTTCCACCGCAGGTGGCCGGTCGAGTGACGGCCAACAGTCGCTCCTGGAAAAAACCCCGGCACAACTCCACGAGCGGTCACCGGTGTTCGTCGGGAACTCATCTCTTATCTCCCAGCTAGAGGCAACACTGGACTGAGCACAGAGACCCAGCCAAGACAGTCTCCAGA
>JAQCMX010000222.1 GCA_028274885.1 Haloarculaceae archaeon | reverse complement strand
ATCCTCGCGGAGGAGCCCAGGTACGGGCTTGCGGTCAAACGCGAACTCGAAGCCTACTATACCTCGGAGGTCAACCACGGACGACTGTACCCGAACCTCGACGACCTCGTCGAGATGGGGCTGGTCGAGAAGAGCGAACTTGACAAGCGTACCAACCAGTACGAACTGACAGACGACGGGTACCAGACCGTTCTGGACCAGCTCGGGTGGATGTTCGACAAGATCGTCACCGACTCCGACCGCGCAGACGACATCGAGAACCTGGTCGACGGCGCCAGGTAGCCGGTCAGTAATCCGGCAATCGTTCGTCAGCGCACTCGAAGGTTAGACGAATCGACCCCTCGACGATCCGCTTTTGATCGTCGGTCGGCCACACGTTCCGTGGATAGAACTCCTCGACAAACTCCCGTAGCTCGTCGCCACTCGCCCGTTCGACCGGCTTCGCGTAGTGGTTGTTCATAAACGCTGCCAGTGCGCGGGCATTGGCGCCGTGATCCTCCCCGTGTCTCGCCCGGACCTGCTCTGCGAGGTCGCGATTGTGTTTTGCGACGACCTCCCACTCGTCGCCAGGGCCAGGCCCTTCCAACGGCCGCTCGATGCCCCGATCGATGTCCTCGATACGCTCCGGTCGCACAGTTCCGTCCTCGACCCACTCCACCGGATAGACGACGAGAACATCACGACCGCCCTCGCGGATCCGCGCGGTGTAGTCGTGTTCGGAGAGTAAGGTCGCCCTTCGCTTGCGGTAGGCGTTCTGTTCGTCCCTGTCGGCTGCCTCACGGGCCAGGTGTGTGAGCCGCTCCGCCTCGTCGATGACGTCTTTCGGTGGCGTCTCTGACCTTTCCTCTGGGATCCTTTCAGTCATGCCTCGTGCCTGTTTGCATTCTGCATCTCTCGTTCATTTGTCGGTGTCGAATACGACTTCACCCCTCGTCGAGTGCCTGATTTGCGAGGCGGTCTGCCCGCTCGTTTACCTCACGAGGCACGTGCGAGAGCGACCACTCGTCGAACCGCTGGAACAGCTGGCGCACCTGGAGACGATACTCCCGGAGGTCCGGGTCTTCGACGTCCCACTCACCCCGGACCTGCTTCACGATCAGTTCGGAGTCGCTTCGAGCTTCGAGTTCCCCGTATCCGTACGAGTCAGCCACCTCCAGGCCCCGGACAAGCGCCTGGTACTCCGCCCGGTTGTTGGTCGTCTTCCCGATCCGCTCGTTGCCCTCGGTCACGATCCCGTCGTCGGTCACGATCACCCAACCGATCGCGGCCGGACCTGGATTCCCACGTGAGGCGCCGTCCACGTAGAGGTGTGCCCGCCCGCTTTCCGCGCGTATGAGTCCCACAAGCCCCGCACCGGCCTCCCCCTGGATCACGACCGTGTCCTCGTATGCAACAGCGGTGGCTCCCTCGTGCGTTGCGCGCCACCGTTCGTGATCGGTGTTGCCGGCCTCGATCTCGATACCTGCTCTTTCGAGTCGCTCTCGCGCCCGTTCTGTCTCACACTCGATGACCGGCACAACGTGTATTTCGCCGCCACACTCATATTAGGATTTATACTCTCGCTTGGCCGCCCCGACTGGACGAGGGCGTCAGACCCGTGGTCTTTGGATTATACCGCTCTCAATGAAGACGCGCAACCCGTACCAAGAATTTAAGTTCCTCCCTCTTACTACTATAAAAATGCGATGACACGGGCTAGCCGCCAGCGGGAGCGCGAGCGCGAATCTACAACTGAACAAGATGAAACCGACAGCGTGCAGGTGTGTTCCGAGTGTGGGTCGGACAGTCTGGTCAAAGACGCGGACCGTGGTGAACTGATCTGTGACGACTGTGGTCTCGTCGTCGAGGAGAGGAACATCGACCCGGGACCCGAGTGGCGAGCGTTCAATCACCAGGAACGCCAGGAAAAGTCCAGAGTGGGTGCACCGACCACACAGACGATGCACGACAAGGGATTGACGACCACTATCGACTGGAAGGATAAGGACGCCTACGGCAGATCTATCTCCTCGAAAAAACGGAGCCAGATGCACCGGCTGCGAAAATGGCAGGAGCGAATCCGAACCAAAGACGCCGGCGAACGTAATCTACAGTTTGCTCTGTCAGAGATAGACCGGATGGCCTCGGCGCTTGGGGTCCCTCGATCCGTCCGTGAGGTTGCGTCTGTCATCTACAGACGGGCTCTCGATGAGGACCTCATCCGCGGACGCTCTATCGAGGGTGTTGCCACCAGTGCGCTGTACGCTGCCTGTCGGAAGGAGGGGATCCCCCGAAGCCTGGAGGAGATATCCGACGTCTCCCGGGTTGAACGAAAGGAGATCGGGCGGACATACCGCTATATCTCTCAGGAACTGGGTCTCGAGATGGAGCCTGTAGACCCCAAAAAGTACGTTCCGCGCTTCTGTTCCGAACTGACCCTCTCCGAGGAGGTACAGACAAAAGCAAACGACATTATCGAAACAACGGCCGAAAAAGGTCTTCTGTCCGGGAAGTCCCCCACGGGGTACGCCGCCGC
>JAQCMX010000215.1 GCA_028274885.1 Haloarculaceae archaeon | reverse complement strand
AAGACACTCCGTTAGACCGTCGACGAGTTCGGCCCCGAGTTGCGCTGCCCGGTCCTGGCTGATATAGGGGTCGAACGCGAGCAACTCCATCCCGAGATTCCCGAGTCGCTTTGCGACCTCCTGCCCAACCCGCCCGAACCCGACGACACCAAGCGTTTTGTCGTTCATTTCAGTCCCGAGGAAGTCGCCTTTCGCCCACTCCCCGTCCGAGAGGCGGTCGTGGGCCTGCGGAATCGACCGCGCCGTCGCAAAGGTCATCGCCACCGTGTGTTCTGCGGCTGCTCTGACGTTGCCCTGCGGAGCGTTGGCGACGATAACCCCGTGTTCGGTTGCGGCCTCGATGTCGATATTGTCGACACCGATCCCGGCCCGACCGACGATGACCAGATCCGGCGCCGCATCGAACACCTCCCGGGTGACCTCCGTCCCGGACCGGACGACGAGAGCGTTTGCATCGACGACCGCATCCAACAGCGTCTCACCCTCAAGATTGTACCCTTTCTCAACCTCGTGGCCGTTTTTTTCCAGGTGTTTGATACCTGCATCTGCGATCGGATCCGTGACGAGTATCCTCATGCGCGTAGGAAATGAGGGGGTGGGTATAACCCTTGTTTTCTCCTCACGTATACCGGCGCTGACCGACGACCGGGTCGTTGGCCCGCCGCCGTAGCGATGATCCCCGCCTGGGAGGTCAAAATACCGTGGAACGGGAACGTTTGTATCTCCGATCTACCGCCACGCTGGCAGTGACGCCGCCTTGTTGAGTGGGAGTGTGACGTACGCCTCGTCTTCGGTTACATCCGCGATGATGAACCGGTCTCTCCGGCCGTTTTCTACGGCTGCCATTACTTCCCCGTCCTCTGGCACCTCCGTCGAAACAACCGGGTTCGTCTCCATGTATGGCAACATGTAACAATCCTATATAAACCCAACGGAACGTCCCGAGAAAAACTGCCCGACGGGAGCACGCTACGCCGTCGCGATCGGTATATACACATGTTTTCTAGTATATATTTTCTGTACGAACAGGCCAGGGACCGATAGCCGTGACAGGCTGGTGACTGGCCCCGGTCAGGAAGTGTAAGGACTTAGTATGAGCGGATAGGAGTAGGTGTCAGTATGAACGTCGAAGATGTTATGACGCCACGCGAGGAGGTGGTCACAGTCGAGGTTCCAGGTACCAGAGACGATGTCCTCGGATACCTCCAGGACCGGGAATTCTCGTCGGTCCCCGTCGTCAAACCGACAACAGACGGGGAGCTCTTTCGCGGGATCGTCTCGCGGGACGCACTTATCCAACAGCCGGACGAGGACCAGCTCGCGATGCTGGTCGAGGAGGTTCCGACCACCGAGGCAGACACGACACTCACCGAGGTCGCAGAACTGATGCTCGCCCACGGCGCCCGGCGCGTTCCGGTCGTCTCCGCCGAGACGCTCGACGGAATTGTCACCGCCACCGACGTGATACACGCGATTGCAACCGGCGCCCTCACTGTCGACAACACCGCCGGTTCCGTGACCACCCGTGCGATCAACTCTGTGTACGCCGGGACGCCGCTTCCGGTCGCCGAGCGCGAACTCTCCTACGCGCAGGTCCCCTACGCGATTGTTCTCGACGACGAGTCGGAGCCGGTTGGCATGTTGACCGAGGTCGATGTCATCGACGTGGCCCGCGTCGTCGAGGGTGAGGACGCCACCGGTGACTCCATCGCCAACCAGGACGACGAGTGGGCCTGGGAGGGGATCAAGGCCGTTGGGAACCGGTACATGCCAACCCGCAATGTCGAAATCCCCGCGGGATCGGTCTCCAAGTTCATGACGGCCGATCTGATCACAATCGGCGAGTCCCGGAGCGTTCAGGAGACCGCACAGCTTCTAATCGAGCATGATATCGAACAGCTTCCACTGGTCAGCGGCGACGAACTCGTCGGTATCGTGCAGGATATGGACCTGCTGGAGGCGGTGCGATGACCGGTGAGGGCGAGCGCCTCGCGGAACTGGGCAAGCGCCGCGGATTCTTTCTTCAGACCGCGGCTGCGTACGGCGGCGTGGCCGGCTTCTACACCTACGGACCCCAGGGTGCTGCCCTCAAAGACAACCTCGAAGCGGCCTGGCGTGACCGGTACGTGACCCGCGAGGGACACATGGAGATCAGTGCCCCAGACGTGATGCCCGAGGCAGTCTTCGAGGCCTCGGGCCACCTCGAGACGTTCGACGATATGATCGTCGAGTGTAGCGGGTGCGGAGCGAGCCACCGCGCCGACCATCTCGTCGAGGACCACTCTGATTCCACCGTCGCGGACGCCGAGGCACTGCCGATTCCGGAGGTCGAGACGCTGTTTTCGGAGTACGATGTCACCTGCCCGGACTGTGCCACTGCGCTTACCGACCAGCCGATCGAGGATTTCAATCTCATGTTCGAGACGAACATCGGCCCGGGCAGTTCTTCCCCGGGGTACCTGCGCCCGGAGACGGCCCAGGGCATCTTCGTCGAGTTTCCACAGTGGGCCGAGTACGCCCGCAATCAGCTTCCCTTCGGCGTGGCCCAGATCGGCACGGCCTACCGCAACGAGATCAGCCCCCGCAAGTCGCTGATCCGCGTCCGCGAGTTCACCCAGGCCGAACTGGAACATTTCATCGACCCCGAGGCGGACGATCCCCCGATCGAACGGGTCGAAGACGTCACCGTTCCACTGTACTCCGTCGAGCACCAGCAAGCCGACGACGGCGGTATCCAGGAGCTGACGGTGCGAGAGGCTGTCGACGAAGGCATCGTCGCCGACCCCTGGATCGCCTTCTACCTGGGGCTCTCGAAGGGCTGGTACGAGCGTGTCGGCGTCGACATGGACCGCTTTCGGTACCGTCAGCATCTGCCGGGGGAACTCTCACACTACGCCGCCGACTGCTGGGACGCCGAGAGCGAGATCGACGGCGACTGGATCGAGATTACCGGCTTTGCCTACCGGGGTGACTACGACCTCAAAAAACACGCCGACCACTCCGACGAGGAGTTTACAGTGTTCAAACAGTACGACGAACCGATCACCGTCGAGCAGCCGACCGTCGACCCGAACATGGGGTATCTCGGCCCGGAGTTTGGGGGCAAAGCGGAGGCTATTGCCGAGGAACTGGCGGCTCTCGCCGCCCGGGATCCGGATGCGTTCGCGGACGAGACGGTGACAGTCGAGGTGGATGGTGACGCCTACACCGTTCCTGTCGCGGAGACTGACTTTGCGGTCGAGGACGTGACCGAATCCGGGGAGCACATTATGCCACACATCGTCGAACCGTCCTTCGGTGTCGGTCGCCTGGTGTACACGGTGCTCGCACACGCCTACGAGGAAGACCGGGTCGACGGCAAAAAGCGGACCTACCTTTCCTTGCCCCCGGAGATGGCCCCCACGACAGTCGGGGTCTTTCCGCTGATGGACAAGGACGGGCTCGGCGAACGTGCCAGCGACATCGCAAGCGACCTCCGGGGCACAGGTCTCACGGTGACCTATGACGACTCCGGGGCGATCGGCCGCCGGTACCGCAGACAGGACGAGATTGGCACGCCTTTCTGTGTGACAGTCGACTACGACACCGTCGAGGACGACACCGTCACCGTCCGCGAACGGGACAGCACAGACCAGAAACGACTCCGGATCAGTGAGTTACCGGAGACGTTGACAGCGCTCCGGGACGGCAACAGATCCTTTGTCGATCTCTAACCGGCGATGACCGACCCGACCCGCCCGCTGATCGGTCGGGTCCGCCGGCGGTTACTGGCAGACGAGTTCGCCCGTCGCCTCGTCCACGCCAGCGGTGCTGGACTTCCCGCGTTGTACCTACTGAACCTGGCGACCTGGGGACAGGTCCGACTGTTTTACATGGTGGGGACGGTCATCGTGGGCGCGCTGGAACTACTCCGGCTCTCGGTCGGACTGAACTCGCAGATCTACGATCACCTCACCCGTGGCTACGAGGAGAACAACGTCGCCGGCTACGCATTGTATATGTTCTCCTCAACGGTGGTTGCTGTTGGCTTCGAGCCACAGATTGCCATCCCCGCCATCCTGATGCTCGTGCTCGGAGACCCACTCAGTGGCACGCTCAGTTCCGGTGAGTTGCGGACGATCAAACGACCCCCAGCGCTCGTGGGCATGTTCTGTATCTGCGTGGCCGTTGCCGCCCCGTTTCTCTCCCAAACCCCCCTTGCGGTCGTGTTCGGCGCACTGGGCGGGACACTCGCAGACGGCGTCAAACCGATCATCCGTGGCTACGTCATCGACGACAATCTCACGATTCCACCCGCTGCTGCCGCAGGCATCCTTTTAGGGATCGAACTGGCTACGCTGCTGTGAGTCTCAGTTGCGACCGGGAGCAGGCCGTAGAGACAGAGCTACGCGTTGGCTTCCTGCAACGCGTCCTCGATGTCCCCGGCCTGCGTGACACCCACAAACCGTTCGACGATCCCATCATCGTTTTCGACGATGAGTGTCGGAAGCGACCGCACCTGATACTCATTTGCAACCTCCTGCTCCGCATCGACATCGATTTTCTCGAACTCGACGCCGTCCCACTCCTCCTCGAGGTCTTCGAGGATCGGATCTTGCGTCTTGCAGGGGCCACACCAATCCGCGTAGAAGTCCTTGAGCGTAACTGTCATGCGTTCGCTTTAAGATAGTCTTGCGGTTCTGATAAGGATTGTGTCCGCTCCCGTCCAGTGTGCACACCCTGTCTGTGTCTGGCTCGCCTATGCCTGGAATCACCCCCTCCACCGGATCCCGCCCCGGAGTTTGTCGGCACCGCTGCAGATTGCGAGCGAAACGTTTAGGAGTCTTCCCGATCGATAATTCGATACGATGAGTTCACAACAGCCCGGTTCGGGCCTGATGTCCAGTGCGGGTCTCGTCCGATATTTCGACTCCGAGGAGCAGAAAGGTCTGACCCTGAATCCCAAAACAGTCGTCGCTATGAGCACCCTGATCGGGATCGTCGTCCTCCTGTTCAACGGCTTTATCTTCTGATCTTCCTGCTCGTTCGATGACTGTTCGGGTCCGGGGTATCTACGCGACCGCACTCACCGCTTTTCTGGAGGATGTCGTTCAGGCGTCGCCCCCAATCTGTCGCCGCTTCGAGGGCTCCTTTCCCGTCGCCCCGGCCCGGGCGACAGTCGAGGCAACCGCCGACCGCCAGGGGGTCGGTGTCCACGGCGCCCCGGAACGCGTCGAAATGATCACCGAGCGGCTCCGCTCGCTCGCCAGTGATACACTTGCCTGGGAGACACGACTCCCCCGCGACGCCGTCTACGCCGGTGAAGTCGTCGAAACGCTCGGAAGCGGGGCGCTCGTGGCCTGCGAACCGGACGCCGACGGCCCACCCGCCGGCGACCGAACGGGGTTTCTCCCCTATTCGAAGACCACACGTCACGTCGAAACCGGCGAGACGCTTCGCGTGCAGGTCGACGAGCCACGGCCACCCTGGACCGACGATCGACCGGTGCTCGGGACGACACTCCGGATCCAGGGGACCCTCGCATCGCTCGCCCGCGGTGGGACCGCCCGGAGCGACGGCCCGGAACTTGCCGACATCGTCCCTGCCGAGCCACCCGAGGGGTGGGCCCTGGACTGGGGAACCGGTGCCGAGGAGGCCGACCTCGATGCGCTCGGCGAGGTGACCGAGTTGCTCGGTGACCGGGCCCGCGCCCTCGAGGAGGCGGTTGTCGACGCGCCGGAACCTGACGAGGTCGCCCCCCACCGCTACTGGGCAGGCGTCGCGACGCGGTGGGTCTGGTTCGGCCGCGAGTCGCGGTTCGCACTCGACGACCACCGGCGGGGTGTTACCGCGACGATGCCGGGACACCACCGCACAAAGGCTGGCTCCCGGGCGGCAAGCGACGCCGTCGATTTTGTCGAACGCGTCTGCGAGGGCAGCGCGACCGACACCTTCCCGTTCGACGCGGTGGCCACGCAGTTTGGCCCCGAGACGGGTGCGACACTCACGATCGGGCACGGCAAACCCGACGGCCGGCGGATCGAACTCGGCACCGGCGAGGTCGTCGACCGTGATTCCGACGGGAACGTTCGCCTCCGGCGGGAACTCTCGGCCGGGGGGACGTACGACGCGCTCGACGTCGAGATTCAGGCGGGCGATGTCGCCGTCACGAAATTCCAGGAGGGACGCTGGTGGTATCCAACCGTCTACCGCGGCGAGGACGGGACCCGACGGGGGACCTACGTCAACGTCTGTACCCCCGTGGAGATCTTTCCCGACGAAGTGCGCTACGTGGACCTCCACGTGGACGTGATCAAACACGCCGACGGGACAGTCGAGCGCGTCGACGACGACGAACTCGACGCGGCCGTCGAGGCGGGACTCCTCCGTCCGGCACTGGCCGAGCGGGCCAGGGAGGTAGCCGCTGCCGTGGCAACCGCCCTGTGAACGGATACCCACCGGCCGAAGGCGTCGTTTAAGTGGACCCGGGGCCAGCACATATGCATGAGCAAACAGGACCACGAGGAGACCTTCGAGTACGAGAAGGACCCGGACCTGCCCAGCAACGAGGTCACGCAGGGTGCCGAACGCGCCCCCCACCGTGCGATGTTTCGGGCGATGGGCTACGACGACACGGATCTGTCCTCGCCGATGGTCGGCATCGCCAATCCGGCCGCCGACATCACCCCCTGTAACGTCCACCTCGACGACGTGGCTGGTGCTGCGTACGAGTCGATCGACGAAACCGAGGGGATGCCAATCGAGTTTGGAACGATCACGATCTCCGATGCCATCTCCATGGGGACCGAAGGGATGCGCGCCTCGCTGATCTCCCGGGAGATAATCGCGGACTCGGTCGAACTCGTCGCCTTCGGTGAGCGCATGGACGGGCTGGTCACCATCGGTGGCTGTGACAAGAACATGCCGGGGATGATGATGGCATCGATCCGAACCGATCTCCCCTCCGTGTTCCTCTATGGCGGTTCGATCATGCCCGGTGAGCACGATGGTCGCGAGGTCACGATACAGAACCTCTTCGAGGGCGTCGGCGCGGTGGCGGACGGCGAGATGAGCGAGTCGGAACTCGACGAGATGGAACGCACCGCCTGTCCCGGTGCCGGCTCCTGTGGCGGGATGTTCACCGCCAACACGATGGCCTCGATCAGCGAGGTGCTCGGTTTTGCACCCCTTGGCAGCGCGTCCCCGCCGGCCGAGGATCAGTCACGCTACGAGGAGGCCCGGCGTGCGGGCGAACTCGCCGTCGAGGCCGTCGAGACCGGCCGTCGCCCCTCGGACTTTCTCACCCGGGCCTCCTTCGAGAACGCGATTGCCCTGCAGGTAGCTATCGGCGGATCGACAAACGCAGTACTACATCTACTCGCGCTTGCGGCCGAGGCCGGCATCGATCTCGACATCCAGGCGTTCAACGAGATCAGCGCCCGCACGCCGAAAATCGCCGACCTCCAACCCGGTGGCGAGCGGATGATGAACGACCTCCACGAGGTCGGCGGTGTTCCCGTGGTCCTGCGGGAACTTTCCGACGCCGGACTCCTGGATGGGGGTGCCACGACGGTCACGGGTGACACCCTCGACGCACAGCTCGCGGCGATCGATCCACCGGCGATCGAGGATCTCGACGCGGAGTTTCTCCACACCGTCGACGATCCGATCCACGAACGGGGCGCGATCCGCATCCTCACCGGGAACCTCGCACCCGATGGCGCAGTCATCAAGATCACCGGCGAGGATCACCTCCGTCACGAGGGCCCTGTGCAGGTCTTCGAGAACGAAGAGGATGCGATGGCATACGTCCAGGACGGTAACATCGAGTCGGGTGACGTCGTCTGCATCCGTAACGAGGGCCCCTGTGGTGGCCCGGGGATGCGCGAGATGCTCGGTGTCACCTCCGCCGTTGCCGGCCAGGGCCACGCCGAGGACGTGGCACTCTTTACCGACGGGCGCTTTTCAGGCGCGACGCGCGGGCTCTCTATCGGCCACGTCGCCCCCGAGGCCTACGTCGGCGGCCCAATCGCCGCACTCGAGGACGGTGACACCGTCACCATCGACGTCGACAACCTCGAACTCTCCGTGGATCTCTCCGCGGACGAAATAGACTCGCGCCTCGCGGATTACGACCCAGCACCCGCATACGAAACCGGTGTGCTCGCGAAGTACGTGCGGGACTTCGGTTCGGCGGCAAACGGTGCCGTGACCAATCCCGGCGTCACGTGGGACTAGCTCGACAGCCGTCCGTTCGTCCCGGAGCCGTCGCTGTTCGGGGTGGAAATTGTAGGAATTGAGTTAGTACCGGACGTCTAGCGCCGGGTTATCGAACGACGTTCGTGGCACGCGGCCCTTTCGGTGCGTCCTCGATGTCGAATTCGACTTCCTGTCCTTCTTCGAGGTCCGGGCCGCCGACGTCCTCCATGTGGAAGAATACGTCTTCGTCTGCGTCCTCAGTCTCGATGAAACCGTAACCGCCTGTGTCGTTGAAGAAATCGACCGTACCTTCTGCCATTGCGAGTGAACTCACAGCCGGAACACGTATAACCCTTCCGACAGGGCGATCTGGATGATACCCGTTCACACGACTCTTGAGGACTCTCGATGGATATCTGTTCAGATCAGGTTCCTGTCAGAAAGTTCAAACCCCTCGTTCGGGGGGCCCTCGCTTTGTATTTTTTATCATCTTTGCCCCGAATCTGTTCCTCGTCGGGGCGTCGGGTCACCGCCCTGTCTGTCCAGTCGTCGGTTCCGTCTCCTGTGCCGAAGCACTTTAACGGTTCAGTAGCGTACCTTCGCATACATTATGCAGCACGTGAAAGTA
>JAQCMX010000003.1 GCA_028274885.1 Haloarculaceae archaeon | reverse complement strand
GTCGAGCGCGCGAGTTGGTCCGGACAGCGGGTCGCGGTGGGGACGCTCGAAACGATCGTCAAGGTACGTGACGAGGTCGGGATCGAACCACCGGCTGTGACAGTCGTCGGTGATGTGGCAGCCACACGCGAGCGTGTAGTCGAGTTCCTTCACAGCACCACAGGTCAAACTGTCAGAAGCGCCAATCCGGAGGATGGTCCGTGAGCCCGGCACGCCCTGCCGTCGCGGTGTTTCGACCCGACGACGGGCGTCTTGAGCAGGCGGTCACGTTGCTGGCTGATCTGGGTGTCGAACCGGTCGCAGATCCGATGCTCGCGGTCCAGCCGACCGGGGCAACACCACGCGAGAACCCAGACTACACCGTGGTGACGAGCAAAACTGGTGTCGAACTTGCGGCCAGCACGGGATGGCGCCCCAGCGGAACGGTCTGTGCGATCGGCGCTACCACCGCGGATGCGCTTCGCGAGGCAGGCTATCCTGTCGATGTCGTCCCCGAGGAGTACACCTCGAGGGGGCTTGTCGACCGTCTCCGCGGCGAAGTCGAGGGAACGCGCGTCGAGGTCGCCCGGAGCGACCACGGCTCCACAGTCTTGCTCGAGGGACTCGAGGATGCAGGGGCGTACGTACACGAGACGATCCTGTACGAACTGGTCCGGCCGGAAGGGGCGGGTGATTCCGCAGAACGTGCGGCCGCAGGGAATCTGGATGCCGCACTGTTTACCTCGTCACTGACCGTCGAGAACTTCCTCATGGCCGCCGAGGAACGCGGCGTCCGGTCGGAAGCACTCGTTGGTCTCGAGCAGGCCGTCGTCGGTGTCATCGGCGAACCGACCGAGCAGACCGCCCGGGAGATCGGAATTTCGGTCGACGCACTCCCCACCCGGGCGGATTTCGAGCAACTAGCCGAACTGACCGTTGGCCTGCTGGACACTCCCGAGAGGTAATCACAGAGACGCGGGGTCGCCCCCGGACGCGGGACCGACGACCCGAAGCTTAACTCCGAAGGGGTGACAACCTCAGCCTAAATGGGGCCAGTACCAAAATTGGATGAGCGGGCACGTGCGTGTGCACGACGGCTATCCGAAAGCGAGGAGGTTCTGCTTGCCGCCCACATCGACGCCGATGGACTCACGAGTGGGGCAATCGCCTCGACGGCCCTGGCCCGAGCGGGAATCGCCCACGAGGTCGTGTTCAAGAAGCAACTCGACGAGGGCGAAATCGAATCGATCGGGGCCCGCAGGCAGGAGACGGTGCTTTTTACTGATTTTGGAAGCGGACAACTCGATGCGATCAGCGAACACGCGCGGGCCGGGGATTTCGTTCCGGTCATCGCAGACCACCACCAACCTGCGGATGCCACGACGAAGTACCACCTCAACCCGTTGCTCGCGGGGATCGACGGCGCTTCGGAGCTGTCGGGCGCGGGTGCGAGCTACCTGCTTGCCCGGGCGCTCGCCGAGATTGCCGGGGCAGACGACTCGACGGAGCCGTCCGAGACCAATTGTGATCTGGCGGCACTCGCAGTCGTGGGTGCGGTCGGTGATATGCAGGCGGTCGACGGTGAGCTGGTCGGTTCGAACCGCGCGATCGTCACAGAGGGGGTCGAGGCCGGTGTTCTCGAAGAGGGGACGGACCTGGCGCTGTACGGGAAACAGACGCGACCGCTTCCGAAGCTTCTCGAGTACGCGAGTGAGGTCAGGATTCCGGGGATCTCGAACGACGAGCAAGGCGCTGTGGCGTTCCTGGAGAGCCTCGACGTGGAACTCAAAGCGGAGGGCTCCTGGCGGCGCTGGGCGGCGCTGTCGGCGGAGGAAAAACGAACTGTTGCGAGCGCGCTCCTGCAGCACGCGCTCGAGCGCGGGGTACCGGCAGCCAAAGCGGAGTCGCTCATCGGGACCACCTATACGCTCACCGGCGAGCCACGCGGGACCGAACTGCGCGACGCAAGCGAGTTTTCGACGCTTCTGAACGCTACAGCCCGCTACGAGCGGGCCGACGTGGGGCTGGCTGTGTGTCTCGGCAACCGGAGGGAGGAGCTCGATCGAGCCCGGCGGTTGCTCGAGAACCACCGACGTAATCTCTCCGCGGGGATCGAACACGTCAAATCCACCGGTGTCGAACAGGAAAGCAATATCCAGTGGTTCGACGCGGACGGTGAGATCCGCGAGACGATTGTCGGAATCGTCGCCGGCATGGCCCTGGGTGTCGATGGCGTCGATCCGGACCGACCGATCGTCGCATTCGCCGAAAAAGACGACGAGGAGACGAAGATCTCTGCCCGCGGTACCGCGGGTCTTGTAGCCCGCGGGCTCGATCTCGCCGCGGTCATGACCGACGCCTCGGGAGCAGTGGATGGGGACGGTGGCGGGCACGACATTGCCGCTGGTGGCACGATTCCTGCCGGGAGCGAGGAAGCGTTCCTCGAACGGGTAGACGCGCTCGTGGGCGAACAGCTCGGGGGGTAGTATCTTGAAACGAACATTGGCGTCTGTAAGAATCTCGGCCTCGGAGTTTATACTAACGGCTGTAAGCCCATGAGCGATTTCAACCCCCCGCGGGGTCGAATATGCTCACGAAGTTATAGCCGTCAGT
>JAQCMX010000202.1 GCA_028274885.1 Haloarculaceae archaeon | reverse complement strand
GTGGGGGCTCTCGCTGTTACGGTCGGCAATCTCGCGAAGGTGCTTCCGCTCTCACAGGGTGGGATCGGCCTCTACGAGGCCGCGTTCACGGCGATCGTCGTCGCCGTTTCACCGATCGGTGCCCCGACAGCCCTTGCAGCCGCCATCCTCGACCACACACTTAAAAACGCCGTCACGCTCGTCGGCGGCGTCGGCGCCGCACTGGGGCTGAACGTCTCGCTTCGACGTCTCGGCCGGGGATCGACCACCGCTGACCCCGGACCGTCAGATTTTTAGGTTGGCCTAAACCATGTCGGAGTATGGGAACACAGAGTTCAGAACGGACACAGGACGTCTGCGTGGTCGTGCCAACCATCAGGGAGTACGACTGCGTCCGCGCGTACGTGGCCAACGCCCGCAAGCACGGGTTCGACACTGATCGGCTCTTTTTCGTACTGGTGACCGAGGATTTCTGTGACACCGACGCGATGCAGGCGATGCTCGAGGACCTGGCCGTTGCAGGTGCTGTCTTCGATGGGACGCGCCGCGAGGAGTGGTACGACACACACGATATCGAGGAGTACGGACACGTCGTTCCCGCGGCGAGTCACGCCGAGACGAGCTTTGGCCTGCTCTACATGTGGGCCACCAACCAGTTCGAGTACGGCGTGTTCCTCGACGACGATACACTCCCCCACCCCGGGGACTTCTTCGGACGACACCTGTCGAATCTCGCTTACGAGGGCGAGATCGAGTCGGTCGCGTCAGACACGCAGTGGGTGAACGTCCTCTACCAGAGCGCGGCGGAACACGGCCTCTACCCACGTGGGTACCCGTATTCGGCCATGGACGAGCGCGTGGAGACTGACACGACCACTCTCGACCGTGGCGATGTCGTCGCCTCTCAGGGCCTGTGGACGAACGTTCCGGATCTGGATGCCGTCCGGATCCTGATGGACGGGGATCTGGATGGGCAGGCCCGGACCCGGACGACGACCGAGGACTTCGGGCGGGACTTCGTGGCTGCACCCGGGAACTACCTGACTGTCTGCTCGATGAACCTCGCCTTTCGCCGGGAGATCATCCCGGCGTTTTACCAGTTGCCCATGGACGACAACGAGTGGGACGTGGGTCGGTTCGACGACATCTGGAGCGGCGTTTTCCTCAAACGGGCCTGTGACGTCCTCGGGAAACAGATCTACAACGGCCACCCCCTGTGTGAACACAACAAGGCCCCACGGTCGACGTTCGACGATCTCCACAACGAGGTCGCAGGGCTGGAGCTCAACGAACACGTCTGGCGACTCGTGGACGGGGTAGGCGAGGGGGCCGACTCCTACGTCGAAGTCTACCGGGCGGTGGCAGACGCATTGCTCGATGCCGACGCCGAAGCCTACCGGAACGGCGACTTCCTGCCCCACGTCGGCGAACACATGCACGACTGGCTGGACGCGCTGGCGGACCTCGAACGCGTGCCAGCAGTTGCGGACGACTGATCCCACAGAAACCTGGAGTAACAAAACACATGCCTGAACACAACCCCACGGCTGATACACAGGACAGTACAGAGAGCGATAACTACCGACGCCGACAGATCCTCGCCGGGACAGCAGCGATCGGGTCCGCGAGTATCGCGGGCTGTTTTGGACTTCTCGGTGACGACGACGGCGATCCAGAGGCGGGTCTGATCGGGTCGGGTCGTGCAGAACGCCCGGAACCCGGTGGCACGACGATCCAGGAACTCCCGGCACTCGAGGGTGAACTCACCCTCTACTCCGGGCGAAACGAGTTTCTTGTCGGTCGGTTGATAGACCATCTCAACAGCGTGTACGACGATTTCAACGTGACGCCCCGGTACGGGGGCGCAACCGATCTCGTGAACACGATCCTCAACGAAGGGTCGGGAACGCCGGCTGACGTGTTCTTCTCGGTCAATGCCGGTGCGCTGGGCGTCCTGGCCGACGAAGGCCGTACCAGATCGCTGCCTGGCAACGTCCTCGGGCCGGTCAGAGCGGAGTTTCAAACCGACGAATGGGTCGGAACCTCGGGTCGCGCCCGGACAGTCCCGTACAACACCGACGCGTACAGCGAATCGGAGATGCCCACGGATATACTGGCCTACGAGGACTTCGACGGTGATCTGGGGTGGGCACCGACGTACGGATCCTGTCAGGCATTCATCACCGCAATGCGGATGCTCAGGGGGGAATCACGCACAGAGGAGTGGGTGAAAAACGTCGTCGATTCGGGTATCAGCGCCTACGCCGACGAGTTCGCCGCGTGCCAGGCCGTCGCCGAGGGCGAGATCGATGCAGCCTTTGCGAACCACTACTACATCCAGCGCGTGCTGGACAGTGATCCGGACGCCTCGATCGCGACCGCATTCACCGAGGGTGATGCGGGATCCGTATTCAACGTGGCGGGCGCTGCGGTGGTCGACGAGGCCGCCGACCCCGCGCTCGCGGAAAACTTTATCAGACATCTCCTGTCGGCCGAAGCACAGGAGTTTTTTGCCGTCGAAACCTTCGAATATCCCATGATACCCGAGGTAAAACCGGTGGGGGCGCTACCGACAATTGACGAATTGAACGTCCCGGATCTCGATCTCACGCAGCTGTCGGATCTCGAGCCCACGGTCGATCTGATGCGTGCTGCCGGCGCGCAGATCTAGCGTGGCCTCGAAGCTGCTATCCGGCGTTCGCGCGGCCTGTTCCCCCCGCGAGCGCCTGTTTGCAGCCGGTATTGCCGTCCTGGCAGGGCTTGCAGTCTTTCTCGTCGCCGATCAGGTGTTCCCGTACCATTCGAGCAACCACGACGAGGCGGTCTACCTCCAGCAGGCTTCAATGTTGCTCGAAGGGCAGTTTCGGCTGGATCCGGGCGCGCTCGGGGGTGCCGTCAGACCCTGGTTTTTCGTCGCAGAGGATGGGAGCTTTTACCCCAAGTACCAGCCCCTCCCCGCCGGACTGTACGCTGTGTCGATGGCGCTGTTTGGCGAACCACGGGTCACGCTTGCCGCGGTCACGGCGGCAAACACCACACTGGTCTACGTCCTGGGATCGATGGCCTTCGACCGCCGGATCGGGCTCCTTGCCGCAGTCGCGTTCGCGTCCGCACCGCTGACGCTCGTTACCTCCTCGGTGTTTCTCCCCTATGCCCCGACGACACTGTTCAACCTCAGCTTCGCGGTCGCGTACCTGCACGGTTTCCGGAACGGCACCCGCTGGAGTGGGCTCCTCGCCGGCGGCGCCATCGGCACTGCCTTTTTTATGCGTCCGTTCACCGCTGTCCTCTTTGCGGCGCCGTTCCTGCTCCACGCGGCCTGGGAAGTCCTGACCGCCCTCAGAGGGTGTTCGGACGGTGGTCTCGGCTCGTGTCTCCGGGAGACACGGGCCATCCACCGGCAGGGGGCGACCGCGGCAGTCGGTCTGGCCTGTGTCGCGCTCACACTTGCGTACAACGCGTCGCTGACCGGATCGGCGCTTGTCTTTCCCTACGAGGCGTTCGCACCGCTTGACGGCCCCGGATTCGGCGAGCGACGGATTCTCAATCACTCCGTCGAGTACACCCCCGATCTGGCGGTCCGTTCGAACCTCACCGTCCTCTGGTATCTGGTGACACGGTGGGTGCCAGGGGGGGCGCTGGGCTCCGTTCTGGCAGTCGTCGGGCTGTATTCGTGGGCCGCCCGGGCGACACGGGTCCCGTTCGTGAACCGTGGTCGATCACGGTCTGGGGACGGCACTGCCGGGGCACTGCTCGCGGGACTGTTCGTTTCGATCCCGCTTGGCAACGTCTTCTTCTGGGGCAACCACAACATCCTCGCGACGCCGGGCGATCCGACAGACGGGCTCCTCGGGCAGTTCGGCCCGTTCTACCACTTCGA
>JAQCMX010000197.1 GCA_028274885.1 Haloarculaceae archaeon | reverse complement strand
TTACAGGAGGACCACTCGGTCAATACCGACGAACTGAGCGAACTCATCGATCGCCACGAGACGCTCGAATCGGAACTCAACGCGCTCCGAGACCACATCGACGCACTCCGGCGCAAACCGGTTGGCGACGAGTGAGAGTCCCGGTCCAGGTTACATGCTGAACCGCGGTATTTACGACCGGTTCGTCCTTTGTTTCCGCAGATAGAGGTACGCGGGGATCACGAGGAAGTTGATTCCGCCCATGAACGAACCGATCGTCCACACCCACCGACGGGGCGACCAGTCGGATGTCTGGGCGAGGTGTGTCGCGTCTTTGAAAACCGAAAACGCCGTGAGGAAAGCTCCACCCATCGCCACGAGCGTTGCGATCCCCTGGAGTTGTCGTGCGAACCTGATATCCTCAAGCGACGTCGCGCCAGTAGCTAACACCTCCGAGGCGTATATCCCAACGAGGCCGATGATAATCACTCCGATTCCCACGAAGATGTAGGCGTACCACCCCGAGGTCGGTCGCTCCGCTTGCGGTTGCTGCTGGTCGACTGGCTCGCTTTCGTAGCCGTCCCCTCCATCCGACAGGTCGGCTCGACAGTTCGGGCAGTAATTCATCTTGTCCGCGACCGACTCCCCGCAGTTCCAGCAGTACCTTTTCGTGCTCTCGACGCCTGCTGGCGATTCTGCCCCCATTCTTTCTCAGCCTTGCTCTTGGGTATAGCTATCTCGAAGCGTACTATTATAATTTTCTCAACCGATGGACTTTGCCAGGTCTGTTCGGGCTGCATCCGCTCACACAGGTACGTCTTCGAATGCGTACTGGACGGCTTTGTTCAGGGTTGGGTGTGCATGGATGATACCGGTCAGGGTCTCCTTGCGCATCTCCTCGAGGTCGACGGAATGAAACACCGTGACGAATCCCCCGCCTTCGCGATTGAGCTGTGACTGCTGGAGCAATCCGAGGTCGGCCAGTTCGTTGAGATACCGCCGGACCGTACTTTCGTTGTAATCGAGTCGATCGGCGACCTCACTCGGCGAGAGCGGTCCGTCGCCGATGACACACAGACAGATATCCAGTCCCGCTTTCGGGAGTCCGAATGCGTCGAGTAACACCTCACGCAGATCAGGTGGCTGCACGTCCATCCGTGCGTCTCTAACCCGCTCCATCGACTCACCGTGGCAGGTCATTCCGTCGAGGTCTTCCTGCATCGAGAGGACGACGGTTTCACAGTTTCGACAACGGTAAATCGCGTAGGGGCGGTCGGTGAGATCGTCAATCTCGGAACCTTCCGAACGAAAGGTTGTCCCGTCATCGGTGTCGTCCCTGTTCATGATCGGTCCATTACATATACAGGCACGGGATTAGAATAAAAAATTTGGGTACAGTTGGTTGTCTATCAGCCTGTTCCGACCGGACTGTGTGTGCCCCATCTCCTTGTCCCTACACTGTGAGATCTCAAACGCCGGAAGAGCGACTCGGTATCAGCCCACGGTAATCAGTCCTGCCCTACTTGAACTCATCCAATGTCGCGTACATACCCGACCGCACGTCGCGGATCCGTGACCCATCTATATCTAACCCCAGCACGCGAACCGCGGTGTTTCCCACGCGTTCGCTCCTGTCAGAGGGGGCGTAAACCCCGAGACGCCACCGGTCGTGCTGGGCCGCCCGAAGGGCACCCACAAGCGTCGATTGTTCGCTGAGCCCCCGGATCTCGCCGTTGACCAGTACCTGGGACGTCGATTCGGTCATTGAGGGGCGTGCCGGTACGTCGACGATGACATCATCGGGACCGGTGCTCGCAGCGGCGGCAATCTCCCGTTCGAGGTCCCTGATCTCGTCGTGGTCGGCCTCGACGATCCCCTCCGGGACCGCGTCGAATTCAGCCCAGACTGCTCGCTTGTAGAGGTTCCGTTCGTCGAGCCGTCGGGCGTACTCCGCTGTCTGCTCGCACCCGCGTAGTTTCGCTACGAAGGCGTAGTCGTCCATCCGGCGCACGGCGTCTGCGTCGGTATCACCCGCGTCCAGCAACCGCTCGGTCGCCCGGCGTAACATCCCCTTTGCGATCCGGGAGACGTGGTGCTGGTAGACTGTCGGGTTCATCAACGCACGGGCAAGCAGCAGGCTCTCTGCGGTCTGTACGTTCCCTTCGTCGAGAACGAGAGTTCCGTCGACAAAACAGAGTTCACGGATCAGTCGCTGGTGGTCGATCGTTCCGTACGGAACCCCCGTGTGATGGGCATCCCGGACAAGATAATCCATCCGGTCGACATCCAGTTCGCCCGACACCAGCTGCCCGAGCTCCCCCTCACCGGCGACGAGATCCGCGATTCGATCGGGGTTTAGCCCGTGCTCCGTAAGCACCCGTGCGACGGCTCCGTTCCCCAGTAGTTCGTGTACCTCGTCGTGGTACTTTCCGGTTTTGCGGTAGAGCAACTCCTCGACGTTGTGACTGTACGGGCCGTGACCGATGTCGTGAAGCAGCGTGGCTGCGCGCACCCGTTCGGCCTGCTGTCCTTCGATACCGAGTTGCGAGAGCGCACGATCCGCGAGGTGGTACACGCCCAGACTGTGTTCGAACCTGGTGTGATTTGCGGACGGATACACGAGTACGACCGTTCCGAGCTGATTGATCCGGCGGAGCCGCTGGACGGGTGGGGTGTCGAGCAACTCCCTGGCAACACCGGTGACCTCGATGTGGTCGTGCACGCTATCCTTGACCGTTGTCATCGGTTCTGGATTGGTCACCCACAGCTAAAAGTTCCCGTGAGTGTGTTCGTCGTACAACCCCGTCCGTCCCGGGTCCCCAATCACGGGGCGACCGATTCGAGCCGGTCCAACAGTTCACGTCTGGTCGCCTTTCCGTGCTGGATAGCCAACGTCGGATCCCGACCGGTTTGTTTGACTGTCCCGATCGCCTCCTCCGGCGTGTACTTTCGCCCTCGCACCAGCCAGGCGGCCAGTACCTGCCCGGTCCGGCCAACCCCGGTCAACCCGTGCACGACCACCTTTTTTTGTCTGTTGACTGATCTCTCCAGAAATGGAAGTATCTCCGTTTGTAACCTTTCGTTGTCGACGAGATGACAATCAGCCACCGGAACGTGACACACGTTTTTACCGCCAAACGCAGTTTCGTACCGGTCGATCGGTTCGTCGCCCGTGTCCAGTCGCGTCCCCGCAAGCAGACAACAGACCCGTTCGATCCCCTGTCTGTACATAAATCCGATCCAGTCTCGCAGAGCCGCGTCCCTGCCAGCGGCCGAGTGCCAACCGGCGGCACAGGCCCCGTATACGTACCGCTCCTCGGGCGCTGCCGGACTGAACCGATGGGCATCGTTGAGTGCGAATCCGCGGTTTCCCATCATCAGAGAACTCTGGCCGATTTACTTCAGTCTGTGTGCCCCGTTTTTATTTGTGATACTCGTGCTGCGTCTCCGCCTCAGTTCCGCCGGGGCCGCCGCGCCTGGCTGCCAAATCTGGGTTGGTGTGTACGTTGCCACGCCAGGGAACGCACCGCTTAACAGGTAGGACCTGTTTACACAGGTATGGTCACGTTCCTCAGTGGTGGAACCGGGACACCGAAACTCCTGTGGGGGGCCGATGCGGTGTTCGACAACGCCGAGATTACCGTCTTGGCCAACACGGGTGACGATGTCGAACTCGGGGGACTCTTTGTCTGTCCGGATGTGGACACAGTGTTGTTCCTCGGGGGTGACGAACTTGACCGCGAGACCTGGTGGGGGATCGCCGATGACACCGCCGCTACCCACGAAGAGTTAGGGTCGCTGGCGTCCGCTGCCGGACTCGGCACTGGGACGGGATATCTCGACGATGCTGCACAGACCTCGGGTCGGCATCTGAGCCGCTGGCGGCGCTTTTCCGGTGTCGGGGAGTTCATGTACATCGGTGACCGTGACCGTGCGATACACATCACCCGAACAAGCCTTCTCGACGAAGGGCACTCGCTGACAGAGGTCATAGACGTGCTTGCCGACGCTTTGGGAGTCCCCTGGACCGTCCTGCCGATGAGCGACGACCCCGTCGCGTCGATCATTCATACACCCGACGGACCCATGCACTTCCAGGAGTTCTGGGTCGCACACGACGGCGAACCCGCAGTCGAGCGCGTCGAGTTTCGCGGTTCGGCCGGCGCACAGCCAACAGAGCCTGTGTTGGAGTCGCTGTCGGATCCGGTCGTGATCGGTCCCTCGAATCCGATCACCAGCCTCGGACCGATATTGGCACTCGACGGCGTCCCGGCCGCTCTCGAGACGACCCCGGTCGTCGCCGTCTCACCCTTTGTCGAGGATCGCCTCTTCTCTGGACCCGCAGCCCAACTTATGCGAGCCCACGGCTACGAGGCCTCAACTGCCGGGATCGCAGAGGCCTATCCTTTCGTCGACGCCTTCGTCCTCGATGACATCGACGGGACTGACCTCGACAGGCCAGTCGTTCGGACCGACACGACGATCGATGACAGCACCGATTCCTCCCGGGTCGTCCGCGCCATCGAGACCGCGTTCGAATCGATCGGGGCGACGGAGGACCTGCCATGACCCCCCAGATAGACGGCCCACTGTTCGATCCGCGCGTCACGCTTGCGAGTTTGAGCGGCGAGGCAGACGCCGCCTGGGCGCGTGCCGTCGCCGAACACGTGGGCGGAGCCTTCTTGGGGGGCATCGCAATCGACGAGCACACACGCGATGCCGCGAGGAGGATGGTCGACCGGGACCGCACGGAGTTTCTGCCACCGGACCCTGTTTCGTTCGTCGACGACCAGTTTGACCGACTCGCCGGCGTCCCAATCCGGCCCGGAATCAACGTCAGGACGACCGACCCGGAGCCACTCGCGGATGTCGCAGACGTGTGCGCCAGGCACGATGCAATCCTCGAAATCAACGCCCACTGCCGGCAAGACGAGATGTGCGCCGCGGGTGCCGGCGAGACACTGCTCGCCGAGACCGACCGCCTCGCCGGGCAGGTCCGGACGGCCAGCGAAGCGGGCGCCTGCGTGAGTGTCAAGGTCCGGACCGAGGTACAGGACGTCGATCTGCTGGCAGTCGCCCGGTCTGTCGCGGCCGCGGGGGCCGAACTCATCCACGTCGACGCCATGGACTCGGAGTCGGTCGTGGCCGACGTCGCGACAGCAGCCGACCTGTTTGTCATCGCGAACAACGGAGTGCGTGATCGGGCGACCGTCGAAGAGTATCTCGCCTACGGTGCGGACGCGGTCAGTGTCGGCCGCCCGAGCGACAATCCAGCGGTCCTCGGGCGTGTTCGGAGGGCAGTCGACGACTGGTTCTTGACCGGCGGTACCCCGCGGGCCAACAGGGCAATGGAGGATCCCTCGAGTCATGACTGACACCGCCCATCCGCCCCGCACTCCAGCGGAAAACGCCGAACTCGCGCTTTTGTTAGAGGTCTCTGGCACCCCGAAACCAGGAAACGTCGACCGGGAACGCGAGTATCCGGACCTCCGGTTCGAGCAGTTTCTCGCGGGTGCAGTCGGGACCAGGGACGGTTTCAGGCATGCGGCCAGCGGTGAACCGGTCGGCCGTGCGTTCGAGCGGGCGGTTGCCGGTATGAGCCGGCAGCGCGGTGGGAACACTCAGTTTGGCGCTGTCCTCCTTTTGACCCCCCTGATCGGGGCGACGGCACACGACACTGGTAACGCTGACGGGGGGAACCAGCGAGCCCGATCGGTCACTCCACAACGAGCACAAACAGTGGTCGATGCGACGACTGTCGACGACACTGTGGCCTTCTACACCGCCTTCGAGCACGTCGACGTGGCGGTCGACGACCCCCCGGAGGAACTCGAGGCACTCGACGTCCGCCATGGGGGTGCGGCCGAACCCGCAATCCGCGAGCGTGGACTCTCGTTGGGCGAACTGATGGAAAAAAGCGCGTCGGTCGACGGTATTGCCGCGGAGTGGACTGACGGTTTCCCGCGGACGTTCGAGGTCGCAGACCACCTGCTGGACGGGGATGGACCGATCACCGACCGCGCCTCGGAGGCCTTTCTGTCTCAACTGGCCGCCAGCGTCGACACGTTCGTTATCACCCAGCACGATCAGTCCACGGCCACGGAGGTAAAGAACCGTGCCCAAGAGGTCCTTGCCGGCAGGGAGACTGCCCGTGAACTGGCGGCGGACTTTGTCGACCGCGGTATCAATCCGGGCACGACGGCCGATATCGTCGCCGGCGGACTCTTCGTCGCGCTCGACCGTGGCCTGGAGGTGTGACCGTGGCTGAACGGGAACGTTTGCCCTCCGACTGGCCAGCGGATCTAGTGGGTGTGACCGAAACCGTAGTTACCACGCAGGGACCCGGTGGCGCCTGGAACGTCGCAGCCCTCGGTATCCACGCACCCGGATCGGAGGGGACACACCCGACTGCCCGGACGTGGGGACAGACCAGGACCTGGCAAAACTTCGACGAGCGCGGTCAGGGGTACGTCCAGTTCACCACGGATCCGGTTGTGTTTGTGGAGGCAGCCCTGGGCATACTCGAACGCGAGCAACCGGTTCTCCCGGAGGCTGCTGCCTGGGTACGGGTCGAACCGAGAGCCGAGGTCAGCGGTACTGAGGACGGAACCAGGTGGACCGACTGGCGGCTTCTGGCCCAGGAAAGCGAGGTTCTGTCCCGAGCGATTCCGACGTTCAACCGGGGGTACGCGGCAGTCGTGGAAGCGACTGTTGCCGCTTCGCGTCTCGACGTTCCGGGCTACGACAGCGACCGGCTCCGGGACAGAATCGAGTATTTCGAGGAGGTGTGTGATCGCTGTGGGGGTCCTGCAGAACGGGCTGCGTTCGAACGAGTGTTCGATCTGATCGAACAGTGACCGACGGTCTCACCGGAGATGGACGCTATCTCCGACAGCCACTCCGAACGCATCGTCGCCCCGGCCCTGATTGACCGCCAGTTCGACGTTGCCGTGGCTGCCGATCGTGACGAGTGACTCGTTGGGATCGACACCGGCATACGTGCGTCTGACGGGAACCGAGTCACCGCTTACTTCGATCTGCCCGCCGACGTGTGCCCGTATCTCGGTTCCCGGCACGTTCGTGATCACGTTGCCAAACCCGTCGACAGCGAGTACCTCTCCGACGAGACCACCGTCCCGGTGCTGGCAGACTGGAAACCTCACTCGCTCGTAACTGTCGGTGTGTTCGATCCCTGCCAGTGTGTCAAGCGAGTCGACACCGGCTTCGTGTACGCGTCCGGCCGTGGGTGCGAACACGTCCCGGCCGTGAAACGTCGAACTTGCGGGATCTGGCGGCCACGTGGTCGCCGGGTCCCCGGATCCGTCGCCCGAGACTGCGACGCGAAACACCTCGATAGACCCCTCTGTCAGGGCACGAGCCGGCGGAATCAGGAGGCCGTTGTCCGGACCGACAAGCGCATGTCCGCCTGCTCGAACGACGATCGCTTTCCGACCGGTCCCGACACCCGGGTCAACGACGGCGAGATGGACAGCCGGGGGAAAGTGCGGTATCACCTCCCGAAGCCAAAAGGCACTGGCACGAACGTTCTGTCGCGGGAACCCGTGTGTCACGTCGATCAACTGTGTGTCGGTCAACTGACACAGAATACCTTTCATAGCGGCGGGGTACGGCGAGCCAAAATCGGAACTCAGGGTAATCACGTCCTGTATTGGGGCTCCGGAGATTTTACGCTCCCGGTTGGACGTTCCCGAATCGCAAGGTACCCGCCGCGAGTAACTCGGCCGACCCGGGTCCGACCGCAGGCGCTTCCAGGGCTATCCGGTCTCCGATCTGTGATCCGGCCGTCTTGCTGGAATCTATATATCGCTCGTGGTAGTCCCCGGATCCTGTTCGCCGCTTCCGGTCTCCTCGGGAGTGGTATCCTCACCCGTTTTGTCGGTCTCACTGGTGCCTTCGACCGGGCTGTCCCCGACCCGCTGGGTCAGATCGACACCGCGCCATTTCCCGATTTCGAACCAACTTGCCGCGACGATCGCGGCGACTATCCCCGAAACGGCAAAGGCGAACCAGATCCCCACCGGCGTTTTCCCTCCCAAAAACCAGATATCGGTGGGGATGACATTCTGTGAGGCGACGTAGGCGATCGGCAACCTGAGAAGACCAAACAGGAGGACTGCAATCGCGGCGGCGGTCAGTGTCTTCCCGGAGCCCCGGAAGCCACCGCTGTAGGCCCGCAACACCCCGACAAAGCCGAAGGTTGGTGCAATCCACCGGAGGAAGGTCGTTCCTTCGGCGACGACCGCCGGCGAATCATCAAACAAACGGATGATATCGGGAGCAAAGACGAACGTGATCACCCCAAGCGCAGATAGGATGAGAAACGATGTCTTGGCGGCGAACCTGTTGGTTGCCACGACGCGGTCCTCCCGTCCTGCACCGATGTTTTGTCCTGTCATCGTCTCGACACCACGGTCGATCGCGATGGCGGGCATGAAGATCATCGAGAAGATTCGGACGCCCACACCGAATGCGGCGACGACAGAGGTCGAAAACAACGTGACGATGAGCAACACGGCGTTGACAGAGATCGCTCTCCCGGTGTTTTCGATCGATGCCGGGATACCGATCCGTAGCAGTTTCCGGCTGTAACTGGGATCAGGTACCATCTGTCGGGCGTTGATCTGGATCCCGCGCGAGCCCCGGAACATAATCAAGAGTCCCACGACCATCGCGGACCCGCGAGCGAACACGGTTGCGATGGCCGCCCCTTCGACCCCCATCTCCGGCACCGGTCCTACGCCGAAGATGAGCAGCGGATCGATGGCAACGTTGAGAACTACCGTCCCGAGCATGACCAGCATCGGCGTAACAGTGTCACCGGACCCCCGCATCAGGGCGATAAAGACAATAAAGCCAAACATGAACGGTAGTCCAAGACCGATGACCTCCATGTAATCGATTGCGAGCGCCAGCACAGCTGGTTCGGCTCCGAAAACCTGCAGCAGGTCCCCGACGAACATAAAGCCCAATGCACCGAGTATCGCCCCGGCCAGGAGGGTGAAACTGACCGTCTGGGAAGCGGCGTATTCGGCCTGGTCAGACTGGTCTGCACCGGTATGCTGTGCGACGAGGACGCTGCCTGCGACCGTGAGGCCAAGACCGGCAGAGATGAACAGATACACCAGCGGAAATCCAAGACTTATGGCTGCGAGTGACTCGGTACTGTACCTGCCGAGCCAGAACGTATCTGCGAGGTTGTAGCCGACCTGCAACAGATTCGTAATGACGATCGGAAAGGACAGGTAGAACAGCGATTTCGGAATCGAGCCCTCCGTCAGATCCAGCTCGGATTGACTTTTGAACAGCCCGCTGAAACTGCCTCTCAGACTCACAGGCGGTCACACAGACTACAACCGTGTCGACTCGTGACTGCCTCGTGCGGGATCCGGCCGGTAGATGTATGACCTCGTAACTTTGATGATAACACTATCGTTAAATAACGACTTGCGAATAATAAACGTTGCTACTTCGCGGGCCGCGCAAAAATGAAGATTTTTTTATTTTTTGCCGAGAAGCACTCGTCGGTTGCTCGCTTCTGTCAGTCTCTTGGCTTTCCTTTCGTATCAATTGCGATGAGTCTTACACGTACGCCTAAAATCTCTCAACCCGCAAATTCGGCACCGAGACGGTCGCTGTGTCCGAGTAAGACAACGTCCAGCGTCCCCAGTTCACTCGGTTACTACGGTCAGAATACTCCGACCGGAAGCGTGGTGAGCGGTCATTGGAGCTTTCACACCCCGGATACCAATTATGACAGATAATCGGTATATTGTCGGTTCACGACGTGCCAGTGTACCCAGTTAGCTGTGGTGCAGGCGCTAAGCCCCCACCCTCAGCGAGGCCGTCAGGCCGAACAGGGTGGGGTAGTTCACTACCCGTCCACGGTACGGTACGCGTTGCAGAACATAGGGTTGGGAGAGGCGCGTCTCAGGACATCGCGTTTGTGATGACCTCGATGTCATCGCCCTTGAAAGCGGTATAGTACAACCGGATTTCGCAGATGTCCCCGTTGAAATGTTGATTGTCCTGCTCGAAGTCTTCCGCGATACTCATGTTGCCCACGTTGACCTCCTCGGAGTGGCTTCCGGTCCCCTCTCGATTGCCGTCGACGTACAGAGCGTACTCCTCGCCGTCGAACGTCCCAACTGCGACGTGACGAGTCTCCCGTTCGACGGCTTCCGACACGACCACCTCGTTGTCAAATTCGACGGCGTAATCGATCGAGTAGTCGGAACTGCTGACCGCGCCCAAGAAGCGTAATGATACTAACGGCTATAATCCCATGAGCAATTTCGACACCCCAGGATCGAATATGCTCACGAAGTTATAGCCGTCAGTATGAGTCCCGTCAGCAGGGGAGGTCAGTCCTGTGGCATCGGTTCCTCGTGTCCGGTCGGGGTCGTAACTGCGCTGGGATCGTAACGACTCCACAGCAAGAGCAGACTCGGCAACACCACCAGACTCACGACGAAGGCCGTCAGCAGCGCAATGACGACAATGTAGGCGAAACTCTGCAACTGGGGATGGGGAACGAGCGCGATAGTCGCGAACGCGCCCACGGAGGTGAGTGTACTGCCGAGCAGGGCACCGCCCGTTCCGGTGACCGCAGCACGCAGGGACTCGATAGGGGTCTTTCCTGCGGCGAGTTCGTCTGCGAAGCGGTCGCCAATGTGGATATTGTAGTCGATCCCGAGTCCGACGACCAGACTCATCAACAGTGCGGTCAACAGCGTCAGCGGAATACCGAGCAGGTACATCCCGCCGATGACCAGTCCGACCACCAGGACGATCGGCAGGGCGGTGACTGCCCCCAGGGTCGCGCTGTCGTGCATGTACCGGAACACGGCGACCAGCGCGACGACGACCGCCAGCAGCGCAATGGCCATCGTCAGGAGAATGCCGTCGACGATCTCGTCGAGAATGACCTTGTTGACCCCGAGTTCGCCGGCGGCGGTCGCAGTCCGCTGACCGTCCCCTTCCATCACAGCGGCGCCATCGTCGAGTTCCGGGACGACCGCGTTGCGCTCGGAGTGGTCCGCATTTACCGCAATCGTCACCAGCACACTGCGGTACTCGCCGTCCGTGCGTTCGATGACCTGTTTTGCGGCCTGGCTGTCGGCGTCGTAGAAGGCGTCATAGACCGCTTCGAGGTTCTGATCTGGGATTCCGTTCCCGTTCGTATCCGCGTCAGTAAAAATTGCTGCGAAGCTCTCGTTTTCCTCTGCGACGCGGGCCATCGCGGTCACCGGTGACCGCTCGGCCTGATCGGTCGACTGCGTGACCAGCAGCCCCTCGTCTTCGATCTCTGTGACACCGTCGTCGATATCCTCGAGCGTGTTGTCGGCCGTCACGTCTCCGGTGAGAAGGATCTCTGACTGGATTGCCTCCTCGACGTTTGCGGGCTGGTAGGCCTCCTCCACGTGCGATCGCTGTTGCAGCACGTCGACGGGGTCCCAGCCCACCGGTTCGGGCAGTTGCTGTTTCCACTCCGCAACGTCGCCATCGCCCTGTTGGAAGCTCTCTTGATCGAGTTCCATCCACGCAAGGCCGCCGAGTGCGCCAACGAGCACCGCGACCACGAGCACCACCGGGGCTGCGCGCTTGGCGAGGGTGACGCTACCTTCCAGTGCTGGCCGGAGGTAGCCGCCGTGTCCCAGCGCCTGTTTCCGGCGGTCGAGGCCGAATCGTTCCAGCAGGCCGTCGATGCTGATTTTCAGTGCCGGGACGATGGTAACGAAGATGGCCAGCGCCGCCAAAACGCCGAGCGTGATGCTCACGCCCAGATCCCGGATCACCGTCAGCGGGTTCGTCAGGTTGGCCAGGAAACCAATGGAGGCGGTCACCGTGACCAGGATCAGCGCCGTCGACACGAATCGGATCCCGCGTCCCATCGGGGCACGGATGCCGTCGTCGGGGCCGCGTTCCTCCCGGTAGCGGTTGAACACGTGAAAGCCAAAGTCGATACTCAGCCCCGTAATCAGCACGACCGGGACGGCGGTGATCATACTGGCCTGGACGCCGAGCCAGCCCATGATCCCGAGCATCCACAGGATCGAGAGCACGACGCCGCTCATGCCAACCACGACGTCGACGAGGTCGCGGTACGCGAAGATGAGAATACTCAGTATGAGCAACAGTGCGACCGGCAAGACCAGTTCGAGCATCTCGTTGCTGAACTGCTGGTTGCCTTCCGCCCAGGCGTCCTCGTTCAGCACGAACAAGTTAGACCCGGAGTACTCATCTGCGGTGTCGTACAGCGCGGTGTTTGCATCGTTGAGGGTGTCATCGTCGCTCGTATCAAGCGCCACGAAGGTGCGTCGGTCGGTCGCAGTCACCGAACCGTCGTGATCGGCCGGAAGGAACTGCTGGGCGCGCCCGCTTTCGCTCACGAGCTGGCCGACCAAGCCTTCGACCTCGGCCGCGCTGGCGTTTTTCAGCGCCTGGATCTGTTCGTCCAGCGTGACGGTTTCCTCACCTGCCGCGCGCTTGGCAACGAGATTCTCGATACCGACCACACCCTCGTCGCGAAGCGCGGACTGGACAGCCTCGCTTTCGCGTATCTCCTGCTGATAGCGCAACCCGTCGAGCAACGACTCCTTTGCGAGTGCGTTGCCGTTCTCTTGTCGGACGTAGACCGGCTCTATCGTCCGGTTTGTCCGATCTTGTGATACGTTCTCGTAGCGGTCGTCGATGTACTGTGACGCCTGTACGCGATCGAGGTTGTCGAACCCGTCTGCCGAACCGCCGACCTGGTTGCTGAAGTCGAGTTGTGGGATGCCGGCGGCGACCATACCTGTCAGAACGAGCATCACGAGCAGCGTGATGCGGTTGTGCTCCGATACGAAATCACTCGTCTGTTGCAGTATCTGTCGTAACATTGTGTCTAATACAACTCATCCTCTCTACTGGCCCTGGGTGCTAGCTATCCTGATCCGATCTTCGGAAGGTTCTAGCTATCCAGACTCCGACGGGCTCCCCGTGTTTTCCGGGGTAGCGAGGCGCTCTCGGTCAGGAACCGACGTGCTCTATCACCCCGCACGGGGTGCAACGGGCCCCCTGGTTGACGGACCGTCACCTTTCGAGTGGACACACCGATCTCCGTCGACCGCCGCGTTAATACTTCCCGCGGGGGAACGTTACACATGACCGCACCGGACAGATCGGATCCGCCAATCGAAGCGCAGGTCAGTGACCGCCTCAGGACCCGTGGGGAATCTGTCGCGGTCGCTGAGTCGGCAACCGGTGGGCTCGTCGGTTCGTTGCTCACAGACGTGGCCGGATCAAGCGCGTATTTTGACCGGTCGCTCGTGACCTACTCCAACGAGGCCAAGCAGGATCTCCTTGCGGTTACGCGGGAATCCCTCGACAGCGACGGCGCGGTTTCGGCACCGGTCGCCAGCCAGATGGCCCGCGGGGTGCGTGACACCGCCGGCGTTACGTGGGGGGTTGCTACTACCGGGATCGCTGGCCCTGGCGGCGGGACTGACGAGGACCCGGTCGGCACTGTGTATATTGGTGTCGCGTATGCGGCCCCCTGGGGAAGCGAGGCTTCGACGATCGATTCGAACCGCCACGAGTTCGACGGCGACCGTCAGGAGTGTAAAAAACAGTTTGCAAAGCAGGCACTCCGTGATCTGTTGGCGAGACTCCAGGAACGCGTTTAGCTGTGTCTACCGACGTGATCCGTGGATCTGCCTACCAGGAGTCCGAGCTACCCCCGACTTCACTCACACGCTGGATGCGGTCGACTCCGCCGGTCTCCTTGACAACATCGACGACAGCATCGGGAACGTACTGCTGCCAGTTTTTGCCCTCTATCATCAGATCCCGAACTTCGCTCCCTTTGAGATGGTCCCGGTCGAACATGTCCGTCTCGCGGACCTCGACGCCGGCCTCCCGAAAAAGCTG
>JAQCMX010000195.1 GCA_028274885.1 Haloarculaceae archaeon | reverse complement strand
CGGCGGGACCAAGACCGACGGCGGCAACAATCGCAAAAAACAGGTTTCCTTCACTCGGCCTGTCGCTGACGTAGTCGGCAAACAGAACCACGACTGCGACGGCGAGGAGAAGTTTCACGAGAACAAACAGCCAGGCCGTACCGAGTGTGTCTGCGGTTGGCAGATCGGCAGCGAAGTCCATGATCCGACGCGGGATTGCCGAGCGTTCGCCAGCGTTCATAAACTCGACGCCCACCGCGGTGGTGATGGCGTCAAACAGGTGCGCAAACAGGACTAAAGCACCGACATACCGCGCCTCGGCGATAATGTGCGTTCGCCAGGCACCCATGAGGATGTAGACGACAAACGTGATAGCTAG
Source organism: Haloarculaceae archaeon (assembly GCA_028274885.1). Lineage (GTDB taxonomy): Archaea > Halobacteriota > Halobacteria > Halobacteriales > Haloarculaceae > Halovenus. The sequence goes on along the minus strand of JAQCMX010000195.1, from coordinate 10,080 downwards.
CGTGACGATCAACCCGAGTGTTGGCGCCACCGGCTGGAACCCCAGTTCGGGCCCGAGTCCCCGCCAGACGAGCAAGCCCACCAGCGGAATGAGTACGCCGATTCCTGTCACTGCGAGATACCGCGCGATCGTCCCCCGCCGTTTGGCACTGGGAACGATCATCATAGACACCACCCAGATGGTGCCCATCGGAATGAACGTCGTCAGATAGACCGCGGGTGCTGAAAAAAGCGGTTCGATCACCTCCGGATAGATCCGGTCGTCGAGACTTTCACCTATCTGATAAAGAACGTGAAGCGTGGCACCGGCGATGATCCAGGGAACGAACGCCAAGACAATCCGCTGTGTCACCGGCGGCCTGATCCCATATAGAAGCGCCAGGATGATCCCTGTCCCCGCTAGCAATCCCAGCGTCTGGATCACCGGCGGAACGACAAAATCGGCAAATGGTTCTGCCATGTGGGTTCTGGGACAGCCGTAGCTCAAAACAGTTCCGGTCAGGAGACAGGACAGGGCTTTCATACTGATTAGTGCGGTTATTTTGTGCTCCCATCCCAGAGTTCGACATCTCACGGCGTGTCCCCGATACCCTCTTCCAGCATGGCGGTAAAGACTCGCACTAATCACTATCGGTGTTTTTGAGGCGTCGAGACACCCTCGGAGCTCACAAAGGGTACTGCGATTCGGTACCGTGATCTGTTCCGGTGGCAGGACCCACCGAATCGGCGTCTTTCGACACCATCCCTGGGATAGCGCAGTATCAGTATGAAACGTCTGTTGACGGGGGAGCTTTATTTCTGGGACGTGTCGGCATGGGTATGGAGGAGGTACCATCGCGGATCGAACACACCGTTCTCGGTCCGACGACGACGTGGGGGGAAGTGACCACGGCACTCGACGTGGCTGTCCGGTATGACACCCGGGCGTGTGTCCCGCCGTGTTACGTCGAAGCCGCCAGGGAGTACGCACCTGGCGTGGCGCTGACCACAGTCGTGGGATTTCCCCACGGCCAGCACACGCCGGAGATCAAGTCCGCAGAGGCAGATGCGGGCTGGTCTGCGGGTGCAGCCGAGATCGACGTGGTCGCAAACCTGGGTCGTCTCCGTGCCGGCGAGGTTGACGCCGTTCGTGAGGAGCTGACCGAGATTGTGGCCGCGGTTCCGGTTCCGGTGAAGGTGATCGTCGAAGCTCCGCTGCTTGGAGCAGAGGAACTCGCGCAGGCTTGCCAGGCTGCCGTCGATGCGGACGCGGAGTTTCTCAAGACTGCAACGGGATTTGCCGAGGGCGGTGCAACCGTCGAAGACGTGCGCCGTATGAGCGAGTATCTGCCCGTGAAGGCGAGCGGCGGCATCCGGTCGTGGACGTTCGCCGCGGAACTGTTCGAGGCCGGTGCCACTCGGATCGGAACCTCAAGCGGCGAGAAAATCGTCACGGAGTATAACACGGCGCCCGGAGATGGATAGGTCCGGCAGCCCGTCCTCATACTGACGGCTATAACTTCGTGAGCATATTCGACCCCACGGAGGATCGAAACTGCTCATGGGCTTATAGCCGTTAGTATCAGAACTGTCAGGGGGTCCGGTCACCGGCCGAGCAGGAGCGTGCTCAGTACCACGCCGTCACCTCGACCGGGGTGCTGTCTAAGCCAGCAACGGCCGATCCGTGAGATGCTGATCTGTGACCGGCGTTTGTATTATAAGCACACGGTTTGGCCGTCTGCTTCGAGTCGGCCCCGAACCTGGTTGTGCACCGTCCTGTGATCCTCCGGGTACAAGCCAAGTGGTCACGACTTCTCATACCGTTGGCTGTAACTGATCCATGATATTCGCCATCACGTGGTGGCGAAATTCTTGAAAGACGTACAGCCAACAGTATCAGAACAAACTCCGATGGGCTTAAGCGACCGAACCCGGTAAAACAGTATGGGCCAAGGTGGCAGAGTCCGGCCCAACGCGTCCGCCTGCAGAGCGGATCATCCCCGGTTCAAATCCGGGCCTTGGCTCTCACAGGATATCCTAACGGTCAAGACGACTGCACCTCGGGTCCGCTAACTGTTCCACAACCACACCTACTGCCGTGTTGAACGTATCCTCTACGTGTACCGGATCTCCAATCGCTTCCACAGCGGTTGTCACCCGCCGCGGTATGTATATATTGAAAGACGTACAGCCAACAGTATTAGTACCCTTCAAGTACAGAGATGGTATGAGAGATCTCGTCTGGTGTCGCGGTATAGGGAGGCATCACGGCTAGCCTGTCGGCGCCGGCGGTCTCGATGTACGTGTCCAGGCGTGATCGATAGTTTTCAGTGGTCCCATATACGGTGAGCGCATCGATCATCTCGTCCGGAATTGCCTGTGCGGCCTCGGCTCTGTTCCCCTCGCGCCAGTGAGCAGCCGCAGCATCACCTGGCCGACCAAAGCCAAACCGTTCGACCAGTCCATTGTATCCAACTGCCATCGCTTGGGCTAAGGATCGCCTTGTCATTGCCTTTGCCTCGGCATCAGTGTCTGCGATTGCCGTCGTGACGACAGGCGTGATTGTGATGTCTGCTACCGACCGGTTTGCCTTGTCTGCTCCTGCCTGGAGTGGGCCGTCGCGGAGTTTCGCGACCGCTCCCGGTGGCGTGAACACCGGCAGCCACCCGTCGGCATACTCGCCTGTCAATCGACAGTTCGCTGATCCCATTGCCGCGGTGTAGATTGGTATCCCCTCGTGCTCGGGACTGAACCCGACCGGGTAAGGCCCGATATCGAAGATGTCACCGTTGTAATTGATCTCGTCGGTCTCGAACATCTCGCGTATCACCTCGATGAGTTCTTTGGTGCGTCGAAGTGGCTGGTCGTAGGCAAGCCCGTACCACCCGGTGATGACAGGTTCGGTACTTACTCCCAAGCCGAGCGTTGCTCTCTCAGGGGCGAGTTTGTCAAGTGTCGCACCACTCATCGCAATGAGCGCCGGCGAGCGTGAAAATACGTTTGTTATCCCGGTCCCCAGCCGAATCCGTTCCGTCCTGGCGGCGATGGCACTCAGGTTCATCAGCGCGTTCGTGCTGTAGGACTCACCTTTCCAGACAGTGTGAAACCCCGCAGATTCGGCAGCCTGCGCCAGGTCGATAGTGTCCTGCATCCCGTAGTTGCCAACCTTACCCTCGGGTAAGAGCAGGTCCAGTCGTGTCATGCGTCGAAAAAGTGGTTGCTCGTACATTACGGTTGCCGTCGGACGGTTGAATCGGCAGACAGCGGTCAGTCCTATCGAGGAAGACATCTGCCATTACCGCTTTTCGGGTCGCAACGGACCGACACGGAGGATACTCCCGACGAGACCCGCAAATCCACCCCCGCTGAACGTGACGATCAGTGCGAACACGACCCCCATCGCGATATGGATAGCCCATACTTGATTGAAGATGGCGGCCGACCCGGAATAAACGAAGTCGGCAATGAGAGTTCAACCGGTAGTGTATATTCCGCCGATGAGGGTGTACAGTCCCGTCACCAGTCCGCGACCGGCAGAGGACAGTGGGCGGAGACACATCCGCGAGAGCCTCTCTGTGACAGCACCGACAGCGCGAGTACGAGAGCAGCGCCAGTCAAGCGAACGATTTCCTGACCCATCACCGTTGGACCTGGGACGACGATGGCCTGTCCAGCGTATAAAAAAGTGAGACACTCATAAGACGCGAACAGGATACTACAGCGGCGTCCCACCCTCATCAGCGTGGCTGGCACCGGCGAGCAGATCCGACACCGGCGGTTCGTACTCGTATCCCGGAACGATACCCTCAACGTAGGTCCCCTCAACGTACTCGGCAAATGTCTTGGCTATGCTAGCTGCGTGGTCAGGGTTCCCCCAGAGGAACACGTACGTGATATGTACCTCACTGTCACGTCTCTCGGTAGAGAAGTCTAACAGTTCGACATCGGCCCGCGTCGCCTTCGGCACTGCTTCGAGCCGTCGTGTCAACGTATCGAACCACCCGTCGAGAACTGCATCCCCGACCTCGTCGGCTGTCGCAGCCGCCAGCGTTGGAGCCCGAACGGTTACGGTATACCTAAGCCGGTCGTCCCGTGTCTGTGCTGTCACGTCGGCATCGAACGCGACCGTTGTCAGAACAAATCTCTCCCTCGACGACTCGTAGGCGTCGTGTGCCTGAAACGCGCCGACCACCGCCTCCGGTATGTCCGCACTCATAGAGTTAACTACCGCGTTCGACAGCAAAAGCGTGTTCGTTCGGACCGCCGCTGGAACTGCTCCGGTCAGGGTATTTATAAACGATTTTGACTGTCGGACCACCGGTCAGTGCCGGGGGAGTATCCTTTACCTGATCGACCCGGGTATGCGAGGGCTGGGATTTGAACCCAGGGACCCCTATGGGAGCGGGTCTTAAGCCCGCCGCCTTTGGCCTGGCTCGGCTACCCTCGCGCATCTTTCCCTCCGGAGGGAAGCCGAAAAGTGGTTACGGATTGTTGTGACTGGCTCTGACGGTACCGTCAGAGGGGTGTTTCGTGTTCCGACACGGCCCAGTTTGCCAGCGTGAGTATAAACGATCACAGCGGTCCGTGCGAGAGACACGGGCGCTATCTTTCTGCCGTCGTGATCCTACCAGTCTACGGAGACAGTCCCGTCACCCTCCGGGTCGGGGGCGACCTCCTCGCCGCTCTCGCGGTCGATGACGTGGATGACCCCACGGTCTTTTTTTGCCGGACAGACCTCCGCAGCACGGACATTTGCTTCGAGCGTGGAGGAATCGATAAAGAAAGTGTTCGGGCTGGCGATGCCGGTCGAGAGATCGAGTTCCCAGTTGTCGGAGACTTCGGCGCACTTGCCCGCCCCGATACACCGGTTGGCCTCGAAGATGATCTTGTAGGGCTTTTCCTCGATCGGCGGTGCGTCGCGTTCGCCGATCTCGCCGGGATCGATCGGCTCCTCGGTCATGCTAGTCGTGGATCTGGACGGATTCGAGGGTGATCGGCGTCGTCGGTTTGTCCGACTGATCTGTCTCGGCGCTTCCGATCTCTCTGACCACGTCCATGCCGTCGGTCACCTCGCCAAAAACCGCATGCTTGTCGTTGAGATGTGGCTGGGGTCCGAGGGTGATGAAAAACTGGGAACCGTTCGTATCAGGGCCGCGGTTGGCCATCGAAACGGTCCCCGCGCTGTCGTGGCGCAACTCCTCGTGGAACTCGTCGTCAAACGTGTATCCTGGACCGCCACGGCCGGTCCCGACTGGATCCCCCGTCTGGATCATGAAATCGGCGATGACACGATGAAACGGGACGTCGTCGTACAGCGGATCTGTCCGCGTCTCGCCCGTCTCGGGATCCTCCCACTCCCGTTTACCGGTCGCAAGACCAACGAAGTTCTCGGTAGTCCGGGGGGCGCGCTCGTCGAACAGTTCGATGTCGATTTCACCTTCCGACGTCTTGAGTGTCGCAGTCAGTCCGCTCATACAACATGGTGGCATGGACCGGTGAAAGGACTGGCGGTCCTGCTGCCCCTTCCGGGCGGCGTTGCATAAAACGGATGTGGCTAGATGCTTGCCAGCGTAACCGCGCTACGGTGGCGTTTGGTCTCCACTTTCTGTTCCCGGATCGCTGCCGGGTCCCCCGAGCGGTACTCGCGTGCGAGCTGTGCGGCCGTGTCCAGTTGGGTGTCTGCCATCGTACATCGCTCCACAGCGGTCTCAAGATCGCCAGCGTCACGGTAACTGATGCCGTCGATTAAAAGTTCCCTCGCGAACCGTCGGCGGGCGGCGAGCAATTGTTCGACTGTCGATTCGGTCCGGGCCCGGAGTTTCTCGACGTCACCCGAAAAGTCAAAATCGGTCCCCCAGCCGGCGGTGAGCGCGTCCCGGTAGTGATCGAGGGCGTCCTGCCAGGCCTGCACGGCGATGTCTATGTGGTCGGTCTTTTGCGCTCGTTCGCGGGCCTGGTGGGCCAGCGCAATCGGCCGGACCCGGAGCGAATCCATACGGTTTGCGACATCGTCGATACGCGTCTGGATATCCACCACATCGAAGCCGTGCTCGATAGCGATCACCAGCGCGGTCTCTAGATGCTCGCGTGCCCGGGTGTAGCTCGCGTAGGCGCCCGTGTACGCCCGGGAATCGGTCTGGTTACGGCCCTGCCGCACGAGTATCTCGGCTCTGTCTACGTGTGCGTCGATCCGTTTGCCGTGAAACGTCCGTTCGGCACGTCGGATCCGCTCTGTGAGAACCTCACGAACGCCTGATCCGGACATCTCGACCCTGTTTGAGGCGTTTTCGAGCTTCCTTTCGAGGGCTTCTCTGGCTTCGGTGGCGTCATCGACCCGACCGTCTTCGACTGCCGTTACAAGCGTTTCCGTCTGATCGTGGACGTCCTCTAACAGTGCAACAACACGCTGCCAACAGGTACTGACGCGTTCGAGATACTCTGTCGCGGCCGTCAGCGAGTCCCGGTCTGCTGGGGTGAACGTGTAGCTTCCAGCAGCCCAGACATCGACCGACAGCGTGGCTCCGAGCAACCGCTTTTCTGTTTCGACGTTCCGGATATCGGTGTGTGGGATCTCGACGGTTGTCACCCCCTCTGGCGTGTTGACCGCAAACAGGAGCCGCCGGTTTGTCATCACCGCGACCGAGTGCCCATCCGCAGCGACGGGGATCCTCTCGTGCCCATCGTCTCGCTCGCATTCGATCCCATCGGTTCCGCGCAGTCTGTACCGTACTTCCTCGTCACCTCTCAGACAGTCCGCTACTGTCTCGAGAAGGGAATCTGTAAGCTCTCCGTTACTGAAAAACCGCGACGTGAGATCGTTCATCCGGGTCATAGGAGAGCCCCACGTGTCCGTGCTGGAGTATTCACGTATGACCACTTAATCGTTCGCACCTCAGCATCCGCTCACCGGTCGGGGTGACTCTTGACAGCCACGTGTCACTCTGTGATTGGATCGCGCTCCCAGAAGTCGCTGGATTTCTGTAGCTTCGGAACCCAGGTATCCGAGTCCCGGGCCAGCATTGCGACCCGTGAGGCGGGGACGTCCCGGAGCACGTCGTGAGGGAGATACTCACGCATCTCCTCGGCAAACGCGAGTACCTCCTCGTGGTCGGGCATCGACTCCCGGTCCAACCGGCCCTGGGAGTGACCCACGTGCATATACGCTTTCAGTTCGACGAAGTCAGCCCGGGCGCGGGTACACATCGCGGCGTACCACTCGGGGTGGTGCATGTTGTGACCGTTCACCAGCGTTGTTCGGATGACCGTCCGTGTCTGGTCTTTTTTTGCGAGGACATCCAGCGTCTCGATCAGGCGCTCCCAGGCGTCGTCCTCGACTGCCTTGACCGTGGCATCGAAGGTGGCCCGGTCGGCGGCGTCGACAGAGACGTACAGTTGGGTGGGGTCACACTCGGCCAGTACCGCCGGTTTCGTTCCGTTGGAGACGAGAAACGTCGTGATATCGCGGTCGTGGAACTCCTCGATGAGTTCCGACAGATACGGGTACAACGTCGGTTCACCGTCCAACGAGATAGCAACGTGGCGGGGCTCCATTGCCTCCTCGAAACGCTCGCGTGGGACCTGGTCGTTGCCCCCAAAGCCAGAGAGGAGTTTCGTCTGTAGCTCGATCGATGCATCGGCGACCGCTTCCGGGTCGTCCCACTCCACGTCGCCGAGTTCGTAGGCGTGGCCCGCGTGGTCCCGCCAGCAAAACACGCACCGCTCGTTGCACTTGACCACGGGTGTCATCTGGATACAGCGGTGTGACTCGATACCGTAAAAGATGTTCTTGTAACATTTCCCTTCACCACGAAGGGCGTTTTTCGTCCACCCACAGGTCTGTGCGGCGGTGTGGTTCTGGCTGTGGTAGTTCGGATCGTCTACCTGCTTTGGGCTGCCCTCCGAATCACTCATATCCCGGTATAATACAGCCAAGATGAATAACACCAACGGAGACGTACCGGGGGAGTGGCTGTCACAGACAACAGAAAGGGTATTTCACATGTCCAACGACTCACACAGGACTGGGCGGAGCTCAAAGCGTAGTCGACCCTGACGAAACTGTTCAGTGCGTGGCCAAATTCTCCCTGCCGTATTCCAGAGGGCTTGCCCGGAGTACGGCGGACTGCAGTGGCAACCGATCTGTCTGTCCCGATTAAAACCACTCACCGTTTGGCATCAGCGATGTACCCGCGTCGAAACTTTGGTTTCGCCGGAACCGGAGATTTGAGAGGTTGCTACCGATGCCCCTGCAGCGGCCGGATAGACGATGTGGTCTACGTGGTTCAGATACGCGTAGTCCTGCTGTCCGTCCTTTTTGATCCGAAGCAGCGTTCGTGCATTCGGTGCGAGTTCGTTTGCGAGTTCGCAGACAGCCAGGTTTGTCTCTGTTTCGCCGGTGAGACCCGCGATGAAATCCGCCGTCGCCGGATTGGCGTCCTGGAACACCTCAAGATCCGTCGCGTCGCCGACGATGACGCGATTGATCGGATAGTTTGGAATAGTCTCTCTCTTGTCTGGATTCCTATCGATTATCGTCACAATGTAGCCGTCCTCTGTGAGCTGTGCAGCCGTCCGGCGACCAACGCGGCCAGCACCGGCGATAAGTATCTGTCTGCTCGTTTTGACACCCATACACGGGTGTACGCAACAATTAAACTAACATAACTCGTTAGCGACAAAAGTTGCGTACCGTGAGACAGATAGCGCAAAGTGAACTATATGGGTCGAAAACTACCGATACGATTGGCTTTTGTTATTCCTCGGCGCCGGAAGATACATGTTGTTAGCTTTTGCCCGGCGGTGAGAGAGTCCGGCCGAACTCGTCGAACCTCTCCAGTGTCTTCGGAACCTCCCGGCCGAGTCGGCGATCCTCGCGGTTGTCAGGCAGCACCCCGAGATCGTCAGCCACAGACTCCCAGCCTGGCTTTACCTTCACACTCTTTGCAGGCGTGCCAGCGGCGATGTGGTGGGGCGGCACGTCACCGCGCGTTGTCGCGTTCGCGCCGACCATTGCGTTTCTGCCGATTTGACACCCCGCACTGATCATCGATCCATAGCCCAGACGAACGTCGTCGTTCAGAGTCGTCTCGTAGGTCGTTACGTCTGTCTGATCGACAGTGTCATGCACGTGGGTGTGGATATGGCTACGATCCGCGATAGAGACGCGGTCACCGATTGTCAGTTTCCCGCGGTCGTCAAGTAACACGTCGTTGTGGACGACAGTATTGTCACCCATCCTGATGTTGTGGCCACACTGAATTTTGATGCCGCCAAACAGTCGGAGTCCGTCTCCAGCCTCCGCAAACATGTGGTTTGCGAGCATCTGACGAAAGGGAAGCGCGAACGCGATGTTGTTCGACAGCGGCGACAGATCGAATCCCTCCCAGAGATATCGGAGACACTTCGTCTCCTGGAGTTTCGTCAGTTCCTGTTCGGCCCAGTGCTCGGTTTCGATGATCGTATTGCGGGGATCGTAACTCTGGACACGCATGTGTGTCATCGGCGGGAGCGACTCCCCTTCGCGGTACCGCTGGTAGGTTTCGTAGTCACCGAACAGATCCGCCAGGATCTCCCCCACCGCCTCGGCTGTCCCCATCGTGGCCAACCGCTCGTCGGCACTGCTGACGACCCGGTCGATTGTCGCCTCGACCTCAGAGGAAACCGTAACGTGACGCTTTGCCATCGATACTACACCCCCCAACTGTCTGTTCGTCTAAGTGACGCCACTTGCTTCCCACTGTAGTCCAAGACCAGGAATTTAAACATCATGTGTTTGTATCCCACTCTGTTAACTTAACGTTATTGGTGAGGGATAATCATTGCCTGAACACAATTATAATACCCTTATTCACCGATATTTGTGCATTCCGGGTTCGCCGTGCCGAGAGTGGTGGACTTTTTCGAACCCACCAGAAAGGAAGACGAATCTCGGGCCCACGAGGCCGGGAATCCGCCTCAAGAAGCGGTGAGCGTCCTTCCAGTACGGGTGGTACACAGATGGACACATTTCTCCCGGTGCCACGTGCTGTAATACTCATCTTTCCACGCACACGAGTATAATTGTAATATTTTCTCTTTTTTCTATTTCACGACAATGTTTGTC
>JAQCMX010000191.1 GCA_028274885.1 Haloarculaceae archaeon | reverse complement strand
ACGGGGGATCCGGTGTTCAAATAGCCACGGACGGCCGCCAGGGGCGGGTCACTGCCAGAAAACAGTTAAACCGGGCTGTCATTACCAGTATACAATGCTGCTGGTGCTGTGTGTCGATCTTGACGACGACCTCGGCAGAAAGACCGGGGTCGAAACGCCGGTTGTCGGGCGGGACCCTGTGAGGGAGGCGGCGGTTGATCTCGCCACGGTCGATCCCGAGGACAGCGACGTGAACGTTCTGTTCGAGGGACTACACCTTGGCGAGGAGATCACCGACGAGACCGTCGAGGTCGCAGCAGTCACCGGCGTGGACGGCCGCGAGGTCGAGGCCAACCGCAAGGTCGGCACAGAGGTCGACCGCGTCCTCGCCGAACTGGCAACCGACGAGGACGTGCGCGCGATCATCGTCACCGACGGCGCACAGGACGAGTCGGTGGTGCCGGTTATCCGCTCCAGAGTGTCGATCGACGGCGTTCGCCGGGTGGTCGTCCGGCAAGCCCAGGATCTCGAATCGATGTACTACACGATCAAACAGGTGCTGGACGATCCGGAGACGCGGGGGACGCTGCTGGTGCCGCTTGGGATCCTGTTGCTCATCTACCCCCTGGCTATCCTCGCAAACTGGCTGAACCTTCCAGGGACGGTGTTCGGGTTCGTCTCCGGCCTGCTCGGGTTGTACATCCTCGCACGCGGGTTTGGGACTGGAGCGTGGCTCGACAGGACCGTCGAACGAGCTCGACAGGCGCTGTTTACCGGCCGGGTGACGATTATCACGTACCTGGTGGCCGCGGCGCTGCTGGCTGTCGGCGGTGTGAGCGGTCTCGAGACCATCGAGTCGACACAGACCGAAACGACCGACACACTGGATGTTCTCGGGCTCAGCGCCGCGTTCGTGACGGGGTCGATCCAGTGGTTCGCCTCCGCAGGTGTGGTGAGTAGTCTGGGTCGCGTGACAGACGAGTATCTGGGTGGTGGATTTCACTGGCGGTACCTCAATGCACCCTTCTATATCGTGTCGATGGCGGCCGTGCTACACGGTGTGAGCAGCTTCTTTATCGGCGACGTCTCACTTGAGTATCTGGCCCTCATGTTGACCGGCGGAACATTGCTCAGCCTTGGAAGTACACTTTCCTTTGCAATCGCCGAGTCGTGGAGCGACCGCGGTAGCGAGCGCGCGGAGAGAATGTGACCACCACGCAGCCGAACCCAAATCGATATTTGCCTGAAGACCTCAGTCTCGTCTGAGGGCACGTAGCTCAGTCCGGACTAGAGCGTCGGACTTCTATCCCCGTGGCGACAGTGACGGGGGAGGTCATCCGACGGTCGTGGGTTCAAATCCCACCGTGCCCGTCATCTGCGAACGACAGTGAGCAGTGACGGCTGCGTGGGATTTGCGGTAGACCAGACGCGCGCAGCGGAGCGAGCACGTCTGGGCGTGGTTCAAATCCCACCGTGCCCGTCATCTGCGAACAACGGTGAGCAGGAAGACACCGGATTTGAACTACGCGAGAGGAACGGAGTGAGTCTCGCCCTCGAGTTCAAATCCCACCGTGCCCGTGCAGCAATTAACGGTTCAGTGCGGCCGTGTCGGGGACCCAGACGGGGGGTGGTGGATCAGACGAGGCTGGCGAACGCGAGGTTGCCGCTGGTGCTTTCGATCCGGGCGCGGACGATCTGTCCCTCCTGTGCGCCGGGAACGAAGACAGTGTAGGAACCCCGTTCGGCGACGCCGTCGCCTTTGCGTCCAGTCCCGACGATTTCGAGGTCGTACGTCTCCCCTTCCTCGATCGCCTCCTGGCTAGTGTTTGCCGAGACCGTGGCAGTCTGCTTTTCCACGGGCCGGAACGCACCGCAGGCCTGACACCGGAGCATCTCGATGCCGTCCTCGCGCTGGAGGACGGTGTCGGGAAGCCCACATTCAGAGCAGGTGACAAACTCTGTGACGTACCCGTCGATCGCTGCGTCGAAATCGGCCACGTCGAACGAACCGTTGTACCGGGCCCGCTCGCCGTCGAACTGTCCGCTGGTTCCGAGAGTGCGCTGGATGGCACGGTGAAGATGTTCCGCATCGCGGTCGAGGGCATCGGCTATCGCGCCGATATTTGTCAGACGTGTAAACGCACCGTCTGTCTCCCCTGCCGGGTCCGGAACCGAAAGGCGGTCGCCCCCGCTTTCGGTCTGTTCCGGGAGCGTGTCGTAGGCTCTCTCGAGTGCGGTATTATAGTCCATACAATATGGAGGCGGTGGGCACCTAAATCCCTGCCGAAAGGGAGACAGTTTCGTCGACGACGCCCCGTTGTCCCCTGATTCTCGCCGGCCGTCCCCCTCCCGCTGTGACCGGGTGCTCCTGACGGTTGCCTTCTAAGACTCGAACCCATCTTCGAACCGGAAAGTTCCGTCGCGCTGGACGACCTCGCCGTCGACCTCGATGTAGGACTCCTCGCTCATATCCACGATCATGTCGACGTGGACTGCGCTGTTGTTTTGTTCGTTTTCTTCCCCGACAGTGTCCTCGTAGGCCCGGCCGACAGCCATGTGGACCGTATCCCCCATCTTTTCGTCGAACAGCATGTTGTACGTGAACCGGTCGATGTCTCGATTCATACCGATCCCGAGTTCGCCCAGAGAGCGCGCTCCACGGTCGGTCTCGAGCACCTCGGTCAGGACCGCCTCGTTTTTCCCCGCGGTGTGGTCCACGACCCGTCCACCCTCGAACTGCAGGTAGACGTCGGTGACCTCACGACCCTGGTGGTACAGGGGCTTGTCGAACAACACCTCCCCCTCGACGCTGTCCGGACGGGGCGCAGTGAACACCTCGCCACCAGGGAGATTCCGCTCGCCGTAGTCGTTGATCGTGGGGTTGCCCGCGACGGACAGCGTGACGTCTGTGGTGTCACCCGAGACGATGCGAACCGTCTCCGCCGGATCGAGAATCTCGACCATCTGTGCCTGGTGCTTGCGGACAGTCTCCCAGTCCTTGTTGACAGCGTCCCAGACGAACCCCTCGTATGCCTCGGTACTCATCTCGGCGAGTTGTGCGTTGGCGGGCGCGGGAAACTGCGTCAGACACCACCGCGTGGACAGTCGCTCGTCGAGGATCGGCTGTCTGGCCTGCGAGTACGCCGCGCTCGTCTCGGGGTCGACGTCACTGGTCTCGGTCGCGTTCTCACCAGCGCGGACGGCGATGTAGACATCGGTTTCCTCGATGAGTGCGAGTTCGTGTTCCGGTGTCTCGAACTCGTCGTCGGCGGCCCGGAGGTACGCTCGCTGAGCGCGCTTGCCGGTACGATGACTGACTGCAAGTGGGTTCGCCCCGTGCTCCCCGACAACCTCGTGGAGCGCAACCACGAGGTCCTCTGCGACGTGGTGTGCGTCGATGACCACGTTGTCACCGGACCGGAGGTCGACAGAGTGGTTTACGATGGTCGCTGCGTGTTCGCGAATACGCGGATCCATACCTCACTCACAGGGCGGTGGCGGCAAACAGTTTTGGATTCGTCGGATCAGTGAAGAGCCCGCGATCACCGTCTTCCGCTGTCCATTCCGTCCTTGAACCCCTGTGCTGTCCGGCGCAACAGCAGGTAGACGAAAAAAATAAACAACAGGATCAATCCGAGGACGGTCGCGATGATCGGATCGATCCCAAATACGAACAGAGGATCCATGTACCATCGTTTGCCAGCCCCAATCAAAGAGGTTTCGGCACGAAGAGACGAGGATTCATCTCCGATTTGGGGAGCAGCGGATTCGCGTCCGTATGACAAACAGTGCCCGCGAGGTCGTATCGCCCGCGCGGGAGTCCGAGACACCACCGTGAAAATCGGGCGGTGTGGGCTGTGAGAGTTGCCAGTGGTCAGTGTGTCGGCTGACCCAGACTCCGCGGGACCGTAGCCGGGAAGCCTTGCTGGAGAGAGCACACAGGATCGATAGTGTGGCTTTTTGCCGTCGCCGACCGAGTGAACCCGTATGTACGTCAGCGAGGGGGACGTCGAGGTCGTCGTGCCCGAGCAAGGCGAGGGCAACAGCGACGAGGTGTTCTACAACCCGGTACAGGAACTCAACCGGGATCTAACGGTCGCGGTCCTGCGGGCCTACCGGGAACGGGAACCACGGGCGGCGACGTATCTCGACGCGACCGCAGCGAGTGGCATCCGCGGGGTCCGGGCCGCAAGCGAGGGCTGGGAGATAACCTGTGCTGATGTCGATCCCGACGCGGTCGAGTTATGTCGGGAAAATCTCACGCGTAACGACCTCGCTGGCACTGTTTGTCATACGGACGCGAATCCGCTGCTCCATCAGGAGTATTTCGATGTCGTCGATGTGGATCCGTTCGGCACACCGATCCCGTTTGCTGACGCTGCCTTTCAGGGGACGCGGAACCTGCTGTGCGTGACCGCCACCGACACCGCGCCGCTGTGTGGCGCCCATTTCGAGAGTGGCGTCCGGAGCTACAGCGCAGTCCCGCGAAACACGGAGTACCACGCCGAGATGGGCGTGCGTATCCTGCTGTCCGCGCTCGTCCGGACGGGGGCACGGTACGATGTCGCTGCGAACCCGATACTGACCCACGCTAGCGACCACTACGTCCGTACGTATCTCGAACTCGACCGGGGAGCGCGGGTGGCAAACGCGACACTCGAGGACGTTGGCTACATCTACCACTGTCAGCAGTGCCTGAGACGGCAGACAGAACGGGGCCTTACCGGTGATCCACCCCCGGAGTGCCCCAACTGCGGACACCACGTCCAGACAGCGGGACCAGTGTGGCTCGGCCGGACCTGCGACCCGGAGTTTCTCGATGTCGTCAGGTCACGCGTGACCGCTGACCTGGCAACCGGTGATGAGCTGAGACCACTTTTGCAGACACTCGCCGACGAACTCCCGGTCCCGACCCATTACGACCAACACCGACTCACGAAACGGTGGGGACGCCCGGCGCCATCGATGGCGGCGTTTCTCGACAAACTCCGGAGTGGCGGCTACCGTGCCTCGCGAACACACTACGGGGGCACGACGTTCAAAACCACGGCTTCAGTGCCCGATATCCGGGCCATCACCGGTGAACTGGGCTAGCCGCTGGCGGCGAGGCGTTTGAGAAGCGAGTAGACAAGAAAGTAGACCGGGCGGAGAAAGTAGTTGATCATCCCGACGAAGCCGACGATCCCGCCCAGTGCCTGCAGTTCCTCCGGCGAGGCGCCGGGTACGAGCAGGAGTGCCACGAGCACAACGAGTGGGGCAAGCCAAAGATCCTGCCCGTACCGCCCGAGTCGGTGTCCAAAGACCTCCGGCAGCACGGCGAGTCGCTCCCGAACAGCGAACCCCGCAATCGAGAGCAGGAGAACTCCACCCACGAGCAGCGGTGACGCAGCGATCCCCGCCAGCCCCGGCACGATGAGAACGAGACTTGCAACCACAAGGACAACCGTCAGCCGAAGCGTTCGCTCCTGCCAGCGTTCCATACCCTGGCTGACGCCACGAGGTTCCTAAGCGCTTTCGAGCGACGGTGCGTGATAGACGATGGCAAAGGCAGGTATATGACCGCGAGACCACAAGTGCGCGCGTGACTCACCAGAGACCCAGCAGGACGGTCCGGACGCTCGTTTCGGTGGTGCAGACACAGCAACTCCCGTTTCTCGCGGCCGCAATTGCCTACTATGCGTTCGTTTCGCTCGTTCCGCTGTTGATCGTTGCGCTGGTAGTGGCGACGACGCTTGCAGGCGGGACAGTTGCAGAGCAGTTTCTGGCGGTCGTCGGTGAGTTTCTCACCCCCGAAGCCGGGGACGTGGTCGAGGAGACGGTACAAACCGGCGCCGGGCGCGAGGGCGTGACAGTTCTGGGTCTTGCGGTGTTCGCCTGGAGTGGCCTCCGTCTCTTTCGGGGCCTCGATACCGCATTCTCCCGGGTATACGGGCTGGGGGCGCCGAAGGGACTACTCGCCCAACTCAGGGATGCGATCATCGTCGTCACCGGGATCAGTCTCGGGATCTGTGGTACGGTCCTCGCAAGCGCCCTCTTTCCGGTCGATGTCGTCCCCTTCGGCGGTCTGCTCAGCTCTCTGGGACTGCTCGTCGTGCTTCCGATCGTTTTCTTTCCGGTGTACTACGTGTTGCCGGACTATCCCGTCACGCCTCGGGAGGCACTTCCGGGCGCTCTCCTTGCGGGCGTGGGCTGGACCGTCCTCGGTGCGGCCTTTGGGCTGTACACCGCACAGGCGACAACCCTCCAACTGTACGGCGTCCTCAGTGCGGTACTCCTGTTGTTGGTGTGGTTTTATTTTGGGGGGCTTCTCGTGCTTGTCGGAGCGGGGCTGAACGCGGTGCTCGCCGGACGGTTTGCAGACCGGCAAGTACAACAGGAGGGCGTACGAGCACACAGCCAACGAGCGAGTATGAGCGAAGGCGACACGAACGGGACCGCTGGTGACGAACCGGACAACACGAGTGAGGACCATCGGACCACGCGTGCAGACGCCGTGACACAGCAGACAGTCGATGAACTCCGCCGCGAGATAGACGAACTCGAAGCTCAACTTGAGGACAGGACGGTCCACCGTGAGGAAATCGAGGGCGACCTCCGGCAGTACGTCCGCAGTCGGGTCCGACGGGGACACGCACGCGGTTGGGGGCCGTATCTCGTTCTTCTCTATGGCACAGTAATGACCCTCGGTGCGTTCTTGCTTCTCGGCGGCGGGTGGGCAGTCTTTGCAATGGTTTTCGTCTGGCTATCAACGCTTGGGCTGTACGCGTTGATGCTCGTTGTTGGCCTCACGGCCACCGCAGCGGGTGCTCCTGGCCGCATCCTCGATACGCTCCGGAATCTCAGATAAGCTGTCTCTGTCCTTGGCGCCGTCAGAACTGCTTTGACGGCCGAGTCCCTGACCGGGTGGGATCGAGACGTCTCTGACCGTTCCGAGGATATCGGTAAACTGGAGACGCAGGAAGTCTACATCCTGTTCGTCGATCCGGTCGAACACCGTCTCCGCCTCTGCAGAGAGACGTTCGGTTGACATCGACCGTCACCTCCGGCGGTGGGCTCTGCGCAGTAAATCGCAGTTATTTCGGCAAATATGTCAACGTTCTGTGCAGATATTCTATATAAATCTGCTGTTCGGCGCCCAAAATTGCATATTCGTAAAATTATAATGAGAGGAGTACGTTTTTTCACACGATGACGTACGAGAATCTAGACCGGAAGTTAATAAATGAACTACTCGGTGACGGACGAGCCAGCCTTCGGAGTCTCGCAGAGGACCTGGATGTCTCCGTCACGACAGTCTCGAACCACCTTTCGGATCTCGAGCAGGCCCAGGTCATCCGTGGGTACACACCAAAGATCGACTACAACGGGCTCGGATACGACGTAACCGCAATCTTGCAGCTCAAAGTCGAGGGGAGCGCACTCGTCGACGTAACCGAAACACTAACCGAACATCCCCAGATGATCAGCGTGTACGAGGTAACCGGAGACCACGACATCGTGGCCATCGGCAAGTTCCTCGACACCGACGATATGAACGACAGTATCAAGAAACTGCTCACTGACCCCGAAATCAAAGAATCGAACACGAGCGTCGTTCTCAACCCCGCGAAAGAACACGAACAGTTCGATCTCGATGTCGACTGAAAGATCGAACCATGACCCGGGTTCGTTCCGTGTGATGGGTGTCTGACACATATTCTCGGGCGGGCAGTGTCGCGGAAAGGACTGGACCCCGGACGGGTGAGAACGGAGAAGACATTTCGCCGAGAGGATCGTGAATCGAGTGACCCCTGCGCCCAGCACGAGACGACCCCGGACGCATTCGGCGGGATCATCGCCAAAGCAACGGCAAAGCGGAAACTCACCCGTTAGGAGATGGCCACCCAGTTCCACCGCGATATCAGACGTGTCTGTGACACACTGCGCGGGTAAACGAGCAAAACAGGTTTTTCAGTCGAGTATAAGTAAGCCGGTTCTGTTCTGACCGTGACGGATACACGCCCTGTCTGTTGCACCTACCAACTCTGAGATAGATCCGCTGTCTCGGTATCTTCGGCAAGAGTTTCCGGACGTTCCCGGGCAAAAAAATTCGACACGACCTCGGTCGGCCGCACGAACGACAGCGTACGTGCAGCCCATGAGGCGGCAAACCGGAACCGAACTGTGTGTCGCTGGCGGTGGCTGGGGCTTAGTTGGCCT
>JAQCMX010000179.1 GCA_028274885.1 Haloarculaceae archaeon | reverse complement strand
ATGCACCTGTTTATAACCGTGACCGATATTCTGGGCATGGCGTTGCTCGTCGGTGCACTCCCGGTCTTTGTGGCTCCAGTCGTGGAGAATGCGCTCAGCACCACCCCACCCGAGAAACTGGAGTCCTCGCTCGAAGATCACGTCGTTATCTGTTCGGACACGACCAGAGCGGAGGATCTCATCAAGGAACTCGACGCGAACGACATTCCCTACGTGATCGTCGAACCCGACGCCGAACGGGCAGTCGAACTGTACGATGACTACACAGTAATCAATGCCGATCCCGAGTCGGCGACGGGTCTGGAAGCTGCTGGACTGCTATCGGCACGGGCACTGTTTGTCGACATCTCGGATCAGGTCGACGCAAGTATTGTCCTCACCGCCAGGGAACTTGCCCAGGACGTGCCGATCGTAAGCGTAGTCGAGAATCCGGACGCTGAGGCGTACCACCGTCTCGCCGGGGCCGATCACGTGCTCTCGCCGCGTTCGTTGCTCGGCGAGAGCCTGGCGGCGAAGGTCACGACAGCCGCCCGAACGGAGATCAGCGAGGCCGTTCCGATCGACGGGGAGTTGCAACTCGCGGAGGTGTCGGTCCGACACGGCAACAGCCTGGTAGGGTCGACGCTGGCCGACAGCGGCATCCGGGAACGCACGGGGGTCAACGTCATCGGAGCGTGGGCTGACGGTGACTTCAACCCCGCGTCCCCTGACATGGAATTAACCGAGGGTAGCGTGTTGCTCGTCTCCGGTCAGACGAACCAACTGGAGCGACTGGTCAATATCACACAGTCCAATATCCGGGAGTTCCAGACCGGGAAAACAATCATCATCGGGTACGGGCAGGTCGGAGAGGCGATCGCGACCGCCCTTGAGGAGGCCGATGTCCCGTATACGGTTGTCGATCTGACCGATAAAACAGGCGTCGACGTGGTCGGGGACGGGACCGAACCGGACACGCTCGAAGCGGCGGGTATCGCGGATGCGGAAGCGGTGGTTCTTGCGATGCCCGACGATACCACCACGGAGTTTGCGACGCTCGTTGTTCGCGATCTGGCCCCCGACACACAGATCCTTGCCAGAGTGGAAGGGAAAGAAAATATGAAAAAGACATACCGTGCCGGGGCCGACTACGTACTGTCTTTGGCGATGGTCACGGCCCGAATGTCGGCGTCGCGTCTGCTGGAGGACCGCGACATGGTGTCGCTGAACCAGCAGGTCGGGGTCGTACGCAAACAGATGCCGGCACTTGCCGGCGAAACCGTCGGTGGGGCGAATATCCACAACAAAACCGGCTGCACAGTTGTTGCAATCGAACGCGGCGACGAGACGATCACCGATATCGGGCCGGAAACGACGATCCAATCGGGGGACGACCTCGTTCTCGTCGGGTCGGATGACGCTATCCGGTCTCTGGAGCGGGTGTTCACCGGCAGATCCGCAGTCGGGAGTGCCTGACAGTAATCACCCCGAGTCTGTCCCGCTGGGCTTCGAGAGGAACAGCCTCGGTTTCGCTTCCGTGTCAAACTGTTTGTTGCGGGTCTTTACCGCTGTGGTGTGACAAGACACCGATTACACGGCGTGAAACACCGATATTTGTGACTTGGTTACGAAAGTTACCGCAACAAACAGTATCAAACGTTACTACAAAACCAG
>JAQCMX010000165.1 GCA_028274885.1 Haloarculaceae archaeon | reverse complement strand
TGATGGCAGACCACGCCGACACGGGGACCGACGCCATCCCGATCGAGAAGCTGATGACGTTCAAGGAGATGACACGGCAGGGGACAGAGAAGGCCGCGGACAACGTCGCGATGATGTCGGGGTTCGAGACGGAAGCGGAGGTGACACAGATCTCGTTCGTTCCGATCGAGGACGTCCCGAAACAGATCGGGACCGAGACCTACGTCGGGACAGCGGTCGAATTTACCGGCGCACCGAGTGGCTTCCTGTTGGTGTTGTTCGACGAGACGTCGGCGGTAAACGTCGCCGAGGCATTGATGCCGGTCGAGGTGGACGGAGACGGGGTGACCGACAAGCACAAGTCGGCAATCGAGGAGCTGGGCAATATCATGACGAGCGGGTTCGTCGACGGTTGGGCGAACGTTCTCGAACAATCAGTCGAGCATACGCCACCGCGACTGGTCCACGACATGGGACAGGCGATCTTAGATCCCCTCGCAGCCCAGCTTGGACGACGACAGCGTCACACCTTCGTCATCGATTCGACGATGAGAACCGACGGGGTGGAATTCGAGAGCGTCATCCACGCACTGCCGGACGAGACGGAGCTTCGAAAGGCACTCGATACACTTCTGGTCGAACGAGCCGGAGAGACGGAGGCGGACGTAGAACAGATATTTGGACAATGAAGGTGTATGACGGAGACCAGGCCGAACAGGATGTGGCATCCGAGTCCGACCGGATCAAAGTAGGGATCGCCGAATACGACGTGACGACCGACGGGGCTGTCCTCTCCACCAGCGGGCTCGGCTCCTGTGTCGGTGTTGCACTGTACGACGATCGCCACGGGGTTGCAGGGCTGGTACACGTCATGCTACCTGCCGCCGACGAGATGGAGGACGGCAACGCCGCGAAGTTCGCGGACACGGGTGTGAAATCGCTCATCAAAGAGATGGAAAACGCGGGTGCAGATGTCGAAGATATGACCGCAAAGCTGGCAGGCGGAAGCGACATGCTGGATTTTTCGAGCGACGATTCGTCAATCGGCGATCGCAACATCGACCAGGTCGAGGCGACACTCTCGGAGCATGGAATCCCCATCGCCAGCAAGGATGTCGGCGGTGACCACGGACGGTCTCTGCAGTTCGAGTCACAAAGTGGTGATCTGGTCGTCAAAAGCGCGAACAGCGAGAAACGCCGGCTGTGATGCGCGATGACCGGTCGTGCTGACCGACCCCGGACTGCGCCCCCGTCTGACGGCTGACAGACAGGGTCTCAGTTCCTGCTTGGCGGTCGAACTGTTCTTACCGAATACGGATCGAAAAGAAGGTCAGACATTTGTTTCTGTTTGTATTTGTTTAATTAATTGCTTCTTACGTTGTGTATAGTTGAGTGTTATCAGCCGTGATAGTTTAAACAATACATTCAAGAGTGTAAGAGTACAAATCTAGTAACGATGAGTGGTTCCGTACTCGCCCCTTCACTGCAGGTCGCTCTCCCGGAAGCGACAGCTATCGTCGTCCTCTTCGTGCTGGTATCCGGAGGGCTCGTGGGGATGAGTATTCGGAACATGTTCGAGTCGATCATGTCCGAGGAGGAAGAGGAGGGAGAGGAAGGCGACGCACTCGGCGGTGGCGGTGACGGCCTGATGGCCGATGACGGGGGCGATGCACTCGGCGGTGGCGGCGGCGAGGAGTTGGGTGGACTCGGTGGACTGGACGATGATGGCGATGACCTGGGTGGGTTCGGTGACGAGGAGTTCGATGATATGGAAGGGGGCGGTGATGGGAATGTCGACGAACTCGAAAACAGGCTCGACGAACTCGAAAACGAGGTTGGAAGCCTCTCCTCGACGGTCAACACAGTTCGCAACGAGAACGAGCAGATCTCGGAGAGCGTCGAGGAGGTCGAGGAGAACGTCCGGAAACTGCTCGACATCTACGAGATGGTCACCCGTGGTGTGAACCCCTTCGCTGACGACGTCGACGGTGGCATGGGCGGGGGGATGGGTGGGGGCGACGATGGCTCGTTCGGCCTCTTTTCGGAGGAAAACGACGAAAATGAGGGTGAAGATGTGGACGAGGACATCGTCGAGGCCGACGCAGAGGGCTTTTTTGACGACGACCTCGTCGAAGAGGAACCGATGGAAGCCGGTGTCGACGACGTGCTCGGAGGCGAGGGGGAGAGTGACGACGAGTTCCAGGAAGGCTTCGACGAGGGGTTCGATGAAGGCGGCGACTTCGACGACGAGTTTGCCGAAGGTGATGGGGGGTTCAACGACCTCGACGACGACGATAGCAACGACGACAGTGGCGGTGGGACCTCCTTCGAGGACCTCAAAGACGAGTACGAGTCCGGTGAGGCCGAGTGGGCCGAACAAGAGGACGGAGGAGGAACTGCGGACGAGGGCGACCAGAAGGCGTTCGACGAACCTGGTGAGGAACGGTTGGATGAGACGGCCGGGGAGGAGGCGACCGAGGAGTTCGACGACGAGTTCGCGGACGACGAACTGTTCGACGACGTCATAGAGGACGACGGGGCCGTCGGAGCGGAGGCTGCGCCTGAACCCGAAGCAGAGACGACAGCGGAGCAGGAACCGGAGCCTGAGCAGGAACTTGGGTCCGAACCCGAACCAGAGCAGCCGGCAGAGTCGGAACCGGAGCCCGAGTCCGGGGTCGAATCAGAACCAGCGGCAGGAGCCGAACCCGAACCAGCGCGGACAGCCGAGGCAAAAACAGAGCCAGAGCCGGAACCAGCGCCCGAGTCACAGACCGAACAGGCAGACACACGTCAGACGAGAACCGAGACCACGACAGCGGCGTCAGACGAGGGAAAGCCGTATCTCGCGACCCTGCCGGAGGGGTTCGGTGCGGATCTGATCATCGTGGAGTGGCTGGAGTATCTCGTCGAGGAGGCAGGCGTTCGCGAGACGGCGCGGGCGATCGATTATTACGAAAGTATCGACTGGATCGACGAGAGGGTTGGAGATGACCTCCGGGAGTATCTCACCGGGTTTGACGTCCAGGGGACCGGTTCGCTGACCATCGACCACCACACGCAGAGTCTGCAGTATATCGGCCAACTCAACGGTGACGCCGCGGCGATGCACGGGCTCGGACACGGAGGTGGCTTCGATGGGCTTCAGCGTTAGCGGTGCCGCAGCGATCATCTTCGCCAGTATGTTCATCGCATTCGGCATGTGGTTTACCGCGTCCTCGAACAGTTTCGACCGGATCGTGAATTCACAGGACGTACAGACAGAGGGGACTCTGGAGACAAGTAACACGGATGTGGGGATCACCACGGCGACGTACAACAGCTCCAGCGACGGGCTGGTCGTCGAGGCCAACAATACCGGCGCAAATGAACTTTCCCTGTCGTCGACGGACTTCCTGATCGACGGACTCTACCTCGATGGGTGGCAAAACGGTGCGGAAGTCGAGGGCGTCGCCAACACCGATCTGTGGCTTTCGGGCGAACAACTGGCCATCGATCTGGAACGTGAGACCGAGCCCCAGCGGGTCAAACTCGTCACAGAATCCGGGGTGTCCGCGGTGGCCACGGTGGAGGTGATCTCCTGATGGCAAGCGTCTCCGTGTCACATATGATCCTGTTCATCGCGAGTATGGTCATCGCGGCCAGCGTCGCAGGCGTGTTTACCTCGAGTGTGGATCAACTGGCAGACGCCATCGATGACCAGGGACTCGAGGTCAGTGACGATGTACGGACCAGTATCGAGATTATAAGTGATAGCGGGTCAAACAGTATCTACAACAACAGCACTGATACCGTAACTGTGCTGGTGAAAAACACGGGGACAAACCGTCTGACGCCCGAGAGCGGACAGATAGACGTGTTGATGAACGGGCAGTTCCAGGCCCCCGAGGATGTCGCTGTCGAGTTGCTGGGCAGCGGCCAGCGCTGGAGCGAAAATGAGGTGATCAGAGTGAACGTATCAAATATCACGCTTCAAAACGGGGATCACCGCGTGAAGGTGATCGTCAACGGTGACGAGGATCTCTTCCTGTTCAGAGTGGAGGGACAGACATGAGCATCGCAAGCACCGACCTGTTTTCGATCGGCCTGAAAGAGCGGGACAGACTGGACAAGGAACTTGGTGGCGGGCTGCCTCCGGGGAGTATCGTTCTCATCGAAGGTGACTACGGCGCCGGCAAGTCAGCAATCAGTCAACGGTTCACGTATGGGCTCTGCGAGGAAGATCACTCCGTAACGTACCTCTCGACGGAACTGACAGTCGGGAGCTTCCTTGAGCAGATGAACTCACTGAGCTATGACATGGTCGATCACATGCTCGACGAGAACGTACTGTTTTTACACGCCGACATCGGGGACAGTAAGAATACGTTCTCCGGGGGCGGGGGCGACGAGGACCGGATGGAACTACTCAAGCGTCTGATGACGGCGGAGACCATGTGGAACTCGGAGGTGATTGTGATCGATACGTTCGACGCCATCCTCCGCAACGACCCCAAGTTCGAGGCCCTGGTCCGTGAAAACGAGGAGCGCCAGGCAGCGCTGGAGATCATCTCGTTTTTCCGGGATGTCATCTCACAGGGAAAGGTAATCGTCATCACAGTGGACCCGACGACGCTGGACGAGGAGGCGATCGGCCCGTTCCGGTCTATCGCAGACGTGTACCTGGAACTGGAGATGATCGAGGTCGGCAACGACGTCCGCAGACAGATCAGCGTCCTCCGGTTTGCGGGTATGGGCGAACAGGTCGGGGACACCGTGGGATACTCGGTGCGCTCGGGAACTGGCATCGTAATCGAAAGCCGCAGCGTGGCATAACAGGATACACTATGACAGAACACGGACGAGCACAACCGTCGGACGAACTGAGACAACACGCAGCGCGACGACCGCATCTGCGCGAGCACCTACAGAAGTTCAAGCAGATCACCGGGGAGTTCCCGATGCTGATCGAGGAGGCCGACGACGACTACGAGACGGACCGTCCGAACGTGCTGTATCCGGTCGGAGGTCCGATCTACTGTCACATCTACGGTGACGTCGGGCAGGACATGAAATACTACGCCATCGAACCTGACCTCTCGGAAGACGAGTGGACAGTGTTCGGAACGGTCCGTGATCGATTGTTAGAGCGAAGCGTTACGAAACCCGCGCCGGAGGACGAGGCGGAGTACGACGACCGAATCGAGGAACTCCTGCAGGAGACGACCCGGATAAAAAGCGAGGACAGCAACAGCGGCGTGTTGACGCGACTCTCGAGCATCACCGACGTCGGGAAAGTGGAGTTGACAGAGCAGACCTACGAGAACATCCGGTACCGCCTGAACCGTGATATCGTCGGCCTCGGGCCGCTCGAACCGGTGATGCGTGACCCCGCCAACGAGGATATCCACGTCATCGGCCCCAACGAGACGTTCGTCGATCACGCCGTCTATTCGATGCTTCAGACCACCGTCGAATGGGAGTCTGAGAAACACTTCGACCAGTGGCTCAAAAATATGGGCGAGCGCATCGGCGATCCGGTCAGCGACTCCGATCCCATCGTCGACTCCACGCTCCCTGACGGGTCCCGTCTGAACCTGATCTACTCCGATGACGTGTCACTCAAGGGTCCCTCCCTGACCATCCGACAGGGCGACGAAGTCCCACTTTCGATCTTCCAGATTACGGCCTGGAACACCCTCAGCCCCGAACTCTCCGCGTATCTGTGGCTCTGTCTGGAGAACGAACAGACGGTGTTCGTCGTCGGGGAAACGGCCTCGGGAAAGACGACGACGCTAAACTCGATTATGGCTTTCATTCCACGCGGTTCGAAAATCTACACCGCGGAGGACACCGCAGAGGTCAAACCGCCCCACGACACCTGGCAGAAGCTACTGACCCGTGAGGGTGATTCGGAGGAGACGAGCGTCGACATGTTCGATCTCGTCGCCGCTGCGCTGCGGTCGCGCCCGGATTACATCATCGTGGGTGAGGTTCGTGGCGAGGAGGGGCGAATGGCGTTCCAGGCGGCCCAGACCGGCCACCCGGTTATGCTGACCTTCCACGCAAGCGACATCGTGTCGATGATCCAGCGGTTCACCGGTGAACCGATCAATGTCCCCGAGACCTTCATGGACGTCGCCGACGTCGCCCTGTTCCAGAACCGTGTCAAACAGGGCAACGACGTGTTGCGTCGGGTCACCTCGGTCCAGGAGATCGAGGGCTACTCCAAGGAGATGGACGGCGTCGTGACCCGACAGGCCTTCTACTGGGATCCGGTCGAAGACGAGATCGTCTTCCAGGGGCGCAACAACTCCTACGTGCTCGAAGAGCAGATCGCGACCTTGCTCGGCTACGAGGATACACGCGATATCTACGACGACCTGGATTTCCGCGCCCGGATCATCAATCGAGCTATCCAGGAAGGGATCGTCGGCTACCACGAGGTCAACGAACTTATCGCCGATTACCAGCGTGACGGTGTCGAGGGACTCCCGTTTGACATCCACAGACAGAACTGATGTCGACCGACAGTGCCGACGGGACGATCGATCTGACGATATCGGAGAACCTGCAGTCGCTGCTTGACTCCTATCGGCGGATGCAGATGCCGATGGGCCAGTACGTCTCGTTCATTCTCGTGCCCTCACTTGCCTTTTTTATCGTGTCGGTGGTCGTTGCGGTGCTGTTTGCGTTCCCCATGAGTGTCCGTGCCCCGATCCCACTGCTCGGGTTGCTCGCATTTCTGACGGCGGTGTTCTATCCAAAGATCCTGATCAGCCAGCGTAAGCGACAGCTCAACAACCGGTTTCACCTGCTGGTGACCCACATGACCGTCCTCGCGACGACAAAGATCGACCGTATGGAGGTGTTCCGGACGCTCGCAAACGAGGACGAATACGGCGAACTGTCGAACGAGATGCATCGTGTGGTCCAGTTGGTGGACACGTGGAATCAGAGCCTCGACGACGCGCTGCGCAGGCGGGCCAAGGAGGTGCCAAGCGACACGGTCGCGGACTTTTTCGAACGACTCGCCTATACACTCGGTGCCGGGCAGTCGCTCCGGGAGTATCTGATCTCCGAACAGGAACAGATCATCAACAACTACAAAACGGTCTACGAATCCTCGCTGGACAATCTCGAGGTGATGAAGGATCTCTATCTGTCGATGATCCTGTCGATGACGTTTGCACTCGTGTTTTCGGTCGTGTTACCGGTCCTGACGGGTACCGACCCGACGCTGACGGTCAGTGCCGTCATTCTTCTTTTTATTTTCGTCCAGACGGGCTTTTTCCTGGCGATCCGGTCGATGGCACCCTACGATCCCACCTGGTACCATCCAGACGAGAAACCGTCGGGGGTCGAGGGCCCGATCAGGCGGAGCTTCTACGTCGGGGTGGGGTTGACGGGCGTCCTCATTTTCATTTCGATCGGTGGGCTGCTCGGGGTGACCCCCATCGCGCTGGGGGACATCATCCCACTCTTTGGCAGCTCGCTGCCGCTCCCGCTGTACGCGGCGATCCCGGTCACACCGCTTATTATCCCCGGGATCGTGCTCCGAAGCGCAGAAAAACGGGTCAAGGCTCGTGACGAGGAGTTTCCGAGTTTCATCCGTGCGCTCGGAACGACAGAGACGGTCAAGCAGTCGACCACCTCGCGGGTGCTCGAGTCACTCAGGGATAAGGACTTTGGACCCCTCTCGGAGAACGTCGACGATCTCTACAAGCGGCTGAACATGCGGATCGAACCGGTCGAGGCCTGGCGGTTTTTCACCGCCGACTGTCGGTCGTATCTGATCCAAGTTTTCAGCGAAATGTATCTCATGGGTCGCGAGATGGGGGGCAGTCCGGAGGTACTCGGCGAACTGATCGCGGAGAACATGGACGAGGTAAACCAACTCCGCCAGCAACGCAACCAGGCCACTACGACACTCGTGGGGCTCCTCTATGGCATCAGTGCAGCCTCGACGTTTGCCTTCTTTATCGGTCTGGAGATCGTTAACATACTCTCCGATATGAGTCTCGACCTCGATACAGGCGCCGGTTTCGATGCCGCTCAACTCATCAACACCGAGGTGTACAACATCCCGCTGATCGAGTTTCTCCTCATTTCGGTCATCCTGTTTTCCTCGATGCTGTCGGCGCTGATGATCCGCACCGTCGACGGCGGACACAAGATCAACACGTACATGCACTTTGTCGTACTCGTGTGGGTTTCGTCGCTGACGGCTATCGTCACGAAATGGCTCGTCAACGGATTTCTCAGCATCTAACCGCTCCTTTTCAGACCCCGTCTACCGAGCGAACTCGGACGCTGATCCGGACGGGCGAGTGCGCTACCCAGGCCCGGAGGACGCGACGACTTCCGTGTGCTTATTCACGCGGGAACCACAGATGTCAATATGACTGACAGCGAGGCATTTCTCGACGGCGAGCGACCCACAGACGTACACATCTTTTTACACGAGGACGCTGTCTCGAACGTCGAGGCGCTCGCTGATCACGGGACCCGAACCGAAGACGGGATTGTCCTCGTGCTCGACGGCGAACGGGCCCGGGACGTGTTCCGGTCGGCGACCGGGATCGATCCGATGGTCTTCGCAAAGGAAGCGATGGGAACCGAGGGTCGGGTCCACGCCGACTGTGCCGGCGGTATCTGTCCGGCCTGTGGCGAGGACGAGGCCCGGTTTGTCTTTGCCTTTGCAGAGGAACAAAACGACGAGGTTGGTGGCCTGTACGCCGAGGGGACGGTCATCCACGCGTACGTCTCCTGTGCCTGTGGCGAGGCGTACTCCGGGAAGTGGGTTGCCGCCGAACGATCCGGAGCCTGATACTGTTGGCTGTACGTGTTTCAAGAATTTCGCCACCACGTAGTGGCGAATATCGTGGATCAGTCACAGCCAATAGAGTGAGCGGTCCGGTTCGTACGACCCGGGGTGCCCGCCACAGACGGGAACACTCTTTTTTCATCGGCACTAAACAGTAATCGATGAAATACTCCCCTGAGTCGGCCGAGTGTCCCTCGTGTGGGGGACCAGTTTCGCCGTCAGATTCGTTCTGCCCGACGTGTGGAACGCCAACCGAGGACAACCCACACCGGAACGCGCCGGAGCCACATCCTAACGAAGTAGATCACAGAGCAGGTGCAAGCGGGCCCGGTGTGAGCGGCGACGATGGAAACCGGTGGGATGTCGTGCCGGGCGCAGGAGAGGTCCCGCTGGTTGGGACCGACGAGAGTGCACTCGCCGCCGTGGCACGGGCTGGTGGACTCGCTGCTCTCGGGATTGTGTTGCTCGCCGTCGTCTCGGCTATCGCAAGCGCGATTGGAGTCGGCCTGGGACTGTCGACCGTGCTCGTGTTCGGTCTCGGCACGGCAATCGGACAGTACGTCGGCTTCATCGGTCTCGCAGTGTCGTATCTGCAGCGCCGCGGGCTGGACCGGGAGGGGATCCGGTCATATCTCGGCGTGCGCTGGCCAACGCTTCGCGAAGTTGGCATCGTTTTTGCCGGCTATCTCGCACTAGTGCTCCTGTTGCTGGTCGCCGCGGCGATCGCACAACTGCTCTTGCCCGAAGGTGCAGAAAACCAAGGTGCGGCGGCGATCGGCGATGCGAACAGCCCCCTCGTCTACGTCGGGGCACTCGCGTTCATGTTTCTGGTCGTCGGCCCGTCCGAAGAGGTGCTCTACAGGGGGGTCGTACAGAACCGGATTCGGGAAACACTCTCCCCGGTCCCCGCGATCATCATCGCCTCGGGCATCTTCGCGGCGGTTCACGTCATCGCACTCGCGGGCTCGCTCACGGCGATGCTGACGACAGTTACCATCCTGCTTGTCCCGGGGATCGTCCTCGGTGTCGTCTACGAATACACCGGCAATATCGTCGTCCCTGCTGTGCTCCACGGGACTCACAACTCGATTCTCGTCACGCTCTTGTTCTTTGGACCGGGTACCGAGGAAAGCGCGGCGTTGGTACCGGCCCTGATACCGTTGCTCGTGGTGTGATCGCAGGTCGGAGGTAGCCCTTCCCGCCTCGCCCGGGCGCAACATTGAGTAGTCTGGGGACAGCCAGTTGCTGGCATGAGCACACTTGACATCGTCGGGGGATCGGTGCTCCGCCCCGATCTGACAGTCGAACGTGGAGACGTCCTGGTCGACAGGGAGGAGGGCACGATCGAGGAGATAGCGGCGGCCGGCGAGACCGGCGCAACGGACACCCTCGATGCGACCGACTCGCTCGTGATACCGGGGCTGGTCAACGCCCACACCCACGTCGCGATGACGCTTTTCCGGGGGTACGCGGACGACAAACCGCTCGAGGACTGGCTCCAGGAGGATATCTGGCCAGTCGAGGCCGAACTGCAGGCAGCCGACGTCCGGGCAGGGACGAAACTGGGTATCGCGGAGATGATCCGATCGGGGACGACCGGCTTCGGAGACATGTACTTTTGTATGCCCGAGGTGGCCGACGTGGTCGACGACACCGGTATCCGTGCCAGACTCGGGCATGGCGCGCTCTCGGTCGGAAAGGACGACGATGAGGCCCGTGCGGACTTCCGGCGGGCGCTCGCGTTTGCCCGGGAGTACGACGGGACTGCCGACGGCCGCGTGCGGACGATGTTTACCCCCCACAGCCTGACGACCGTTTTCGAGGACCACTTCAGGGACTTTGTCCCACGTGCCCGTGCGGCAGGGATCCCGATCCACTTTCACGCAAACGAGACCGTCAACGAGGTCGAACCGATCTGCGAGCAGCATGGGATCCGGCCACTCGCCTACGCAGCGGAACTCGGTCTCCTCGCGGAGGACTCGTTTCTCGCCCACGGCGTCCACGTCGACGAAACTGAGATCGAACTGCTCGCGGAGTCCGAAACCGCGGTCGTTCATTGTCCAGCCTCGAACATGAAACTGGCAAGCGGGATGGCGCCGGTGCAGGCGATGTGCGACGCAGGGGTCACGGTCGGACTGGGAACCGACGGCGCAGCCTCGAACAACGATCTCGATATGTTCGACGAGATGCGCGACGCCGCGATGCTTGGCAAACTCGCCGCCGGGGACGCGAGCGCGGTCGACGCCCCGACCGCAGTCGGGATGGCTACCGCAGGAAGCGCCGCGGCACTTGGCTTCGATTGCGGCCGGATCGAACCGGGGGCAAGCGCCGATCTCGCCGTCGTCGATCTCGGGACCCCTCACCTGACGCCGCGACACGACCTCGTGAGTCATCTGGCGTACGCGGCCCGAGGAAGCGATGTCTGCCACACCGTCTGTGACGGTGATATCCTCATGCGTGACCGGACTCTCACCAAGATTGACATGGACGCAACGATCCAGAACGCGACCGACCGCGCCGAGAAACTGATCGACCGGGCTACCTGACTCACCTCACCGGGTCCGGTGCAGTAACCAAACCAAACGACGTCTTCGTCGAAAGATATCCCCTGGGATTGAATATACGACGAAATAAACGGTACGACGATGCTTGAGATCGCTCTGCTCGAAACCGAGCCGTTGTGAACCACCTGAACTGCTGGGGGGTCCGGTCGGGGTATTGGCGATATTGAACCCTCCACTCGAGGTCGAACCGACCGGGGACGGCTGTTGGCAGGTTCTTGATCTTCGATCGGTACCCATTCCCGCCATACTGATCACCACGAGTATTACGGGGAGAGTGTGCAAAGAGCTAGCAAAGCGGATCCGATACTCATAGCGATTATTGTGAGTCTTTGCCACACTGGTGTCGCGTGTTCATCGTTGAACCGTGAGATGGTCGGTTGTAAGTCAGTTCCGGAATTCGTCGGAATGCTCGACGAAGTATCGTAAACCGTTATAACCGACCGTATCAGATGTCAACGACAGACCCTCGGGGTCGTGCGTAAGCGTTTAATCCAAACCCGGAGTACTAGTCTTTATGTCCAACTGTCCACTCGCCGACGAGTGCCCGAGCTTCAGCGAACGCATTCAGGGAATGGGGTGCCAGCACTACGGCGACCGTGGCGGTGCGGAGTGGTGCAACCACTACAACCAGCCAATCGAGGATCTGAAGTCCCAGCCCGTCAAACCTGGCGAGGAGGTCGTCATCGAGGTCGAGGACATCCACGAGAGCGGTGCCGGCGTCGGCCGGACAGAGGACGGATTCATCATCATGGTCGATGGGGTACTCCCGCCGGCGCGAGCACGCGTCGAGATAACAAAGGTTCGCTCAAACCACGCGCGGGCGGAGGAACTCGAGCGACTGGAAAGAGAAACAGAGGACGATACAGACAAACAGGAAACGCCCGAGGACGAGACTGAGGACAGAAGCGACCGGGGGCCACAGCTGGGCAGTCGGGACAACTTCTGGGGCAACTGATCGAGCCTAACTGGAGATCAGGTGTCCAGGTTCGGCTCGGCGCAACGGCGTGACTACCGGGAGGTCTTTTTTATCCTCGCCCGATGGGTTCGGGTATGGATCTGGAACTCGACGGAACAAAGGCACTCTGTACAGCCGCGAGCAGCGGACTGGGTTACGCAAGCGCGGAGGCACTCGCAGAGGAAGGCGCATCGGTCGCGATCTGTGGACGGACCGAAGGCCACATCCAATCGGCTGGCGAGCGACTGCGCGAGCGAGGACCGGGGGAGGTACTCGCAGTGCAGGCAGATATCACCGATCCCGACCACGTGGCCGCGTTCGTCGAACAGACGGCCGACCGCTTCGGAGGGATCGATCACGTCGTCACGAGTGCCGGCGGTCCCCCGAGTGGGGCGTTCCTCGAGATGGACCACGACGACTGGTATCGAGCCTACGACATGCTTGTGATGAGCGTCGTCTGGACGCTCCGCGAGAGCCACCCACACCTGCAGGAGTCAGCACAGGGCAGCGTCGTCGCGATCACGTCCCGGACGGTCCGGGAGGTCACCGACGGGCTCGTCCTCTCGAATGCGGTCAGGCGAAGCGTCGTCGGCCTGGTTCAGACGCTGGCCCGGGAGTTCGCCCCCGAAATCCGGGTCAACACTGTTCTCCCGGGGCCACACGAGACGGGTCGGATCGAAGACCTCATCGAGGCAGCAGTCGACCGCGGAGAGGCTGCCGATTACGAAGACGGATATCGGGACTGGGCCGACGACGTGCCACTCGATCGTATCGGTGACCCCCGGGAACTGGGCGATGTAGTCGCCTTTCTCGCGAGTCCGCGGGCCAGTTTTGTCAACGGGGCAAGGCTGGCTGTAGACGGTGGCTCCCTGCGGAGTTAGGCCGGGAACTGATCGACTTACGTGCCGTTGCACAGCGGTTCTGCGACCGGTGACTGATAATCAAAGTGACCGCAAAATCGCTACGAGAACGGTCGGATCCGATCAGCACACCGGCTTCGGTTTCACGCCCAGCGATTCCAGCGTATCGAAGTAGTCCTCGTAGGCAGCCTCGACGACGCTGTCGGCGCCCGCAAGCGCTGCCTGCCACTCGTCGTCGTTCTCACAGACGGTCTCGAGGGTTTCGAGAGCCGTCTCCCGGGAGCGTTCGTACGCGTCGCCAAAGGTCCGGAAGGTGCTTGCGGTTCCTGGTTCCGCCTGGCCGGTAAAAAATCCGCTCGACTGGCTGGCCTTCCTCTCAATTACGAGCGTCCAGCCCACGAGTGTCCCGAGTCGTCGCTCGCGACTCTCGGCGTCCATTGCCGCCACGAACGCAGGTGGATCACCGCAATCGTCACCGTCTCGCTCCGCATCGATCGCCTCGTAATGGTCCTGTTCACGCGCCGCCGGGTCCTCGAAAACGCTGTCACCGTCGGCGGCCCAGGCCGCGAGTGTCTCAGCTGCGTAGTGGGTGGCCGTCGCCATCGCGCTTAGGACCGCGTCCGGTTCCATCTCACCGTCGGTGTCCGCGTATAGCGACTT